>NZ_JAUBQE010000037.1:0-78699 GCF_036701115.1 Microcoleus sp. Pol1C5
CAGAGATTTTTGAGAAGAGTTATAATTCGCAAAGCCTTTGCCAGATAAGCTTTGCGAGTTTTGGGAGATGTCTAATAATTTAATCGATTGCAGACTATCTGAAGCAGCATCCCAAAGAATGAATTGGAAGCAGTTAGGAATATCGCGAATTGTCAGGGCTTTTGAATTACCCAGCAGGTGAATATTAGCATTGTGACAAGCCCGAAGATTATAGTTAGGTATTCGCTCAGAGAGATGATGAATATTGTGGTAGGCAATATCAGCAGAAAACCAATTGAGAATAGTCGGTAATTTTAGGTAACTACTGCCTTCAATTGCGCCTAGAAGATAGTCCCAACCCTCGGCTTTATGAGCGTAGGAACCGTCAAAATTATGCTGAACAAAGAAAATACAGATAAATATCGCTGCTGAACAGGTCATGACAATTGAGTAAACACTCCAGAAAAAGCCTACTCCCAGTAAGTTGCTCAGATAAATCCAGCTAGCAACAACACAAATATTGTTGAACAGTAAATCCCAAAATTCAGCCGTCGTATACCAATGTTTGGATTTATAAGAAGCAATGATTGCAGATAAACCCATGCCAAAATCTTGCTTTAGACAAGCAAAAATATGTCCGATAAAACCCGTTATTCCCAAGATTAGCGCGAGTCGTGGCTTAATAATTAGATAGAAAAAACCACCGGGAAACAGCATCAATGGGTGTCTGAGTAACTGATACATCTTTTGACTAAAGGGGCTAAGCGCCGCAAATTTTTCGGTGGATATCAACGCCGAAGGGCCTCGGTACATATCCCAATTACCATTATGTTTGTGGTGATAAGCGTGTCCCCTCGACCAGGGGTACTGAGGAATCGCATTGATGATACCTAGCAGAAAACCCATCATACGATTGACTTTTTTAGAACTAAAAAGAGAATAGTGTCCGCAATCGTGCATCAAAGAGAAACAACGTCCTGAAAAAAGTGTCATCAACACCATTATCGGCGGCAGCAGGAATACAGAAATGGCAGCAGCTTTAAAGGCTAAAAACCATAAAAATGTATAAGGAATCACTGTATTGAGTATTTGGCAACTAGCTTTCAAGTTGTTGCTCTTCATATAAGGAGCTAGCACAAAATCCGACTTTTTGATCGCGTTTTTCATTCAGTATGTCTATGGTGTGTGGATAAGTGCTTAGCTTACCATCAGGATAGGATGGGTATTTTTGGCATTGTTTTATTGCAGGTAATTGGGTTAATTGCGGTTAAAAATTTGCCCATACTTTACAAAATTGCTGATAAGATTTAGTTCATTAGATCCTCCTTTGGATGGTTTCGCCAAGCTGAAATTAATCCCATCATTGACGTACTTGCTCATGACAAACGGCAAGAGTAATTTCTAATTGTTGCAGAAAATCGATTTCTATTTGACCGTCATTTGTTAGCAGAATAATTTCTAGGGTGGGATGGTATGTCGCAATGATTTGAAGCAAAATTGAGATGGCGGATGGCTCTCTTGACAGTCGTTACAGATAATCTGTTAGCGATAATTCAGTTAGGAATTGCAAGTGATGCGGAACCGTAGAGACTGTATAATCTCATCACATTTGCGAGACAGGGGCGGATTTACGCCGGACTTTCCCCGTTTCTTCCAAAGGTTTTTTTGTTGGAACCGATTTTTGCACATTTATGAGGTTATCACAACTCTGCTTTGTTTACAGAAAAAACTGTGAAGCCTGTCAACAGCCGAACAAATCGCTGCACCGGAAGGCATGAATATCATTGGTTGGTTGCACGCCATTTAGTAATTTATGCCACTATTTTTGTTTGCATCGTCTGTGCCACACTTTACTGTACCGGGTTCTAGCCCAACTCGATCGCAGGTTCAAAAGTTGGCCTCCTGGCGAAAACTTTTTATTGGCGGGCGATAGGGGCGATCGACAAACCGCCAATCTCGGAAACCAAAGCTGACACAACATCCAGAAGCGCAGAGGATTTTGGCTCAATTCCTTGAGAAGAGAATTTGAGGAGCGATCGCAATTGCCTGCGTTTTTTGTGCTCGGAGATAGCTCTGATTTGCTACAATCTAATCGCACACGCGATTAGGAATGGATTATGACCGAACTATTAGATGAGACGCTTTCTATTGAAATGGCCGCTCGCATCAAAAGCAACCGTAAAAACTGCTTTGACAACGCTTGTAAAGCAGCGTTAGCCACCGAGGGCGCGATTTATGTTCAAGGCTTTTTAGCCGTGCCGGGAGTGCCATATAAACCCATCGAATATAGCTGGATTGAACTCGAAGAGCGAATTGTTGACCCAACATTTCCCCATCTCGGTTTCATCGCTCAAGACATTCATTACTTCCCAGTCCAGCGCTTCAGCGTCAAGAAACTCAAAGCAATCCTAGAAGAATCAAAAGAAGATTATCCCGAAGACGACCCGCTGCCGATTTATGGCAATCAACCTTATGAATATTACGGCGATTTGATGTTAGGCGGTAGCGATTACCAAAATGCTTACGATTTGGCTGCCGCTAAATGCAGGGAATTAAACCAACCCAAAAAACAGGATGCGAACTAATTTAGGAGTTACCAAAAAATGGTTGGATGCGCCTCTTATAGCAGTAAGGTACGCTGACCCTACGTAGAGAGGTTCAAGTAACTGCTGAAGCTCCAAACCTCGAATAATGAAAAGCAGCCAATAACGGATCTAATTTCTGATTCCCAATAAAATCAGCCAACAATTTAGCCGTCACCGGAGCCAACAAAATGCCGTTGCGGTAATGCCCCGTAGCCCATGTCAAATTCTCCCAAGCACTAGCACCCAAAATCGGCAATTCATCAGGAGTAGCCGGCCGAAATCCCCACCAAAACTCCAGAATCGGATAATTTTGTAATTCGGGATATAACTTAATCGCTCCTGCTAACAAACTTTGGATTCCTGCAGGCGTATTTCCCGGCGTGAAATCGACATTTTCGCTAGTTGCACCAATAATAATTCTGCCATCTTGACGTGGCACAATATAAATGCCAGTCCCGAATAGAACAGTTTGCAGGGGCTGGATAACTCCACAATCTTCTGGTACACATACTGACAGCATTTGTCCCTTTCTTGGAAAAACAGGAATATCCAATAATTTCTCAGACCAAGGACCAGCAGCCAAAACATAACGGTCAGCTTGTAATTTTCCTGCCGTTGTTTCCACTCCAAAAACTCGGTTTTTCTGCCGAATAATTTCCTCTGCGGTGCCTTGAATAATATCAATTTTTAATTCTTTGCTTGCAAATTGAAGCGTCCGAAATAAAGCGCGGTTGTCTACTTGAGCGTCGTCAGGATACCACCAACCGCCAATTACTTCTTGACCTAATCCAAACTGGTGCTGGCGAACAGTATCTCTGTCCAACCATTGATAATTAAGGTTTGACAAAAGCGGCTTTTCTTGAGGCTCATTTTGACAAACTGGTGCGAGAATTCCCGATCGCCAATATCCCGTTTTCAATCCGGTAATATCTTCTAGCTGTTCCACCCAGGCAGGATACAGTGCGCGGCTTTGCAAGCACAAATCCAGCATCGGACTGGGGGGAATTCGTTCTGCTTGCGGGGCAAGCATTCCCGCGGCAGCCCGCGCCGTCGGTTGTTTAGAATCGGCTGTGAGAACCGCGACAGATGCCCCTCGCAATTTGAGTTCTACTGCTAGCGAAAGGCCAATTATTCCGCCGCCAATAATCAGAATATCTGTAGATGAATTCATTAACTTTTATATGGACTTTCTGGCTTTTTTGACCTCTCGGCTTTCTTTAGGGTAAGGTGCGCTAAGCACACCTTACAGTTAGAATTATTATGCAAGTCTTACAGATTATCTGGCAAGGCGATCGTCCTATCGGCCTTCCTTAACAAAAAATCTATGCTTGGGGGTTCCAGACAGTTTCAGAACCTTGACCCCAGAAACCGTCATATTTTGTCACCTTAATATCGCCTAAAACCTTGGTTTGGCAGGACAAACGGCGGTTGGAGGCGGGAGAATGGGGAGGAACCGAAAGTCGGGCTTTTTCGCGCCACTGGGTCTCGGAAACTTCGCCCTCGACGGTGACAGCGCAGGTGCCGCAAGTGCCGAGGCCGTGGCAGTTGATGACTTTGGCGTTGCCGTTGTAGAGATCGATGCCGTTTTTGAGCAAAACTTCACGGAGATTCGCTCCGCGATCGCACTCAAATGTTTTGCCTTGCGCTTGTACCTTGACCACAGCAATTTACCCCAGTTAGATTTATGTTAATTTTCCTATATATTATCGCATTAAATTCAAATATATTCATCTAATATAGTAAGTGATATATTACCAATTTCTCGATCGCAATTTCCCATGACAAATCGGCTCTGGATCTACGATACCACGCTGCGAGACGGTGCTCAGTGTGAGGGACTCTCCTTATCTCTCGAAGACAAACTGCGAATTGCTCGGCAGTTAGACAGTTTAGGAATTCCCTTTATTGAAGGCGGCTGGCCGGGGGCGAATCCTAAAGACGTACAATTTTTTTGGCGACTCAAAGAACAGCCCCTAACTCAAGCAGAAGTTGTAGCTTTTTGTTCGACTAGGCGGCCGGGAACTACAGCAGCTAATGATGAAATGTTGCAGGCTATTTTGTCCGCCGGTACTCGCTGGGTGACGCTGTTTGGCAAGTCGTGGGATTTGCACGTTATTGAAAGTTTGAAGACGACGCTAGAAGAAAATCTCGCGATGATTCGAGATACAATTGAATATTTGCGGAGTCAGGGAAGGCGCGTTATTTACGATGCCGAACACTGGTTTGACGGCTACAAACACAATCGAGATTATGCTATTAAAACTTTAGAAGTGGCGGCGGGCGCCGGTGCAGAATGGCTAGTGCTTTGCGATACTAACGGGGGTACTTTGCCTCACGAAGTCAGTCAGGTTGTTGGCGATGTTTTAGAATCTTTAGGCACTAATCGCGAAAAATCTTTACAATTAGGAATTCACACTCACAACGATTCGGGAGTTGCGGTTGCTAATGCTTTGGCTGCCGTGCGGGAAGGAGTGACTATGGTACAGGGAACTATTAACGGTTACGGCGAACGCTGTGGCAATGCCGATTTATGTTCCTTAATTCCTAATTTTCAGCTAAAGTTGGGTCATAATTGCATTGAAGGCGAGCAATTAGTTAGATTAACTCAAGTAAGTCGATCGATTAGTGAAATTGTCAATCTTGCTCCAGACGATCGTGCTCCTTTTGTCGGCCTTTCTGCTTTTGCTCACAAAGGGGGAATTCACGTCTCGGCTGTTGAGAAAAATCCGTTAACTTACGAACATTTGGAACCGGAAAAAATTGGCAACAGGCGGCGAATTGTGATTTCGGATCAAGCGGGTTTGAGCAATGTTTTGGCGAAGGCGCGCACTTTTGGCATGGATCTCGATCGCAAAAATCCTGCTTGCCGCCAAATTTTGGAAAAATTGAAAAATTTGGAAAGTCAGGGATATCAATTTGAGGGTGCTGAGGCTTCTTTTGAATTGTTAATGCGGGAGGCATTGGGAAAGCGCAAGCATTTATTTGAAATCAAAGGTTTTCAAGTTCACTGCGATAAAGGTAAGGAGGAAACAGTTAATTCTTTAGCAACCGTTAAAGTGACTGTTAACGGTCAAGATATTCTGGAATGCGCGGAAGGAAACGGGCCTGTTTCGGCACTTGATGCGGCTTTGCGGAAGGCTTTGCGGAATTTTTATCCGGCAATTACTGATTTTAACTTAACAGATTATAAGGTGCGAATTTTGGACGGATGTGCCGGAACTTCTGCTAAAACTCGCGTGTTGGCCGAGTTTAGTAACGGTCAAGACCGCTGGACGACTGTGGGGGTTTCTGGTAATATTTTGGATGCTTCTTATCAAGCGGTTGTTGAGGGTTTGGAGTATGGTTTGGTGTTGGGAGATAGGGAGGCGATCGTTTTAACTGTGTCGAGTTATTAGGTTGACGGCGAAGAGAAGTTGCCTGAATATCGATGTTTAAATAGATACCAAATACCAAGGGGAGCATCTCAATGAAAGCAGCCAAGCCCAAAATTGGAGTTTTGAGGCAGGAGACTCTCTTGCTACGAGGCAGGAGGAAAGAGTCTGAAGGAAGGAGCCAGAAGAAGTGTTTTTACAAATATGAGATGCTCCCCTACTTTTGGGAGCATCTCAATGAAAGCAGCCAAGCTAGAAATTGGAGTTTTGAGGCAGGAGGCTCTCTTGTTGCGAGGCAGGAGGAAAGAGTCTGAAGGAAGGAGCCAGAAGAAGTGTTTTTACAAATATGAGATGCTCCCTACTTTTTCACCTCATTATTATTACCTTCCCCAACGATCGATCGCATTCCTTCGAGCGTCGCGGGAATGCTGCGCGGGTCCATAAACATCACCTTGCTGCTGTCGCTGGTGCCAATTTTTAGACCCATATCCAGATAGTTTTGAGCTAACAAAAATTGTAAAGCTTCCCGGGCAGTGGGGTCATTTTGCAGAGTTTTGGCGATTATTTGCAAGGCCTCAGAAGTAGCTTGAGCTTTCAAAACCTGACTTTGGCGTTCTGCTTGAGCTTTTAGGACGATCGCCTTTTGTTGAGCTTCCGCTTCCAAAATAGTCGCTTTTTGGCGCGCTTCTGCATCCAAAACTTGCGCTTCAGCTTTACCTTTGGCGCTGTTAACTGCTGACTCGCGTTCGCCCTCGGAGGTCAGAATTGCCGCCCGCTTGCGTCGATCGGCTGCCATCTGCAATTCCATCGATTCCTGTACAGTTTTAGAAGGGATAATATCGCGCAATTCTACCCGCGTTACTTTCACTCCCCAAGGATCGGTAACAATATCTAAATCTCTGAGCAATATTTCATTAATTTGAGAACGAGCAGTAAAGGTTTGTTCGAGATCCAGTTGACCCATTTCGGCGCGAATTTGAGTCAGCACCATATTTACCATTGCTGACTGGAGATTTTCTACTTTGTAACAAGCTTTTTCCAAATCTACAATGCGCCAGTAAACCACAGCATCAACCGTGAAGGAAACGTTGTCGCGGGTGATACAAGCTTGCGGAGGAATATCTAAGACTTTTTCCCGAATTGTTTGCTCGTACACGACGCGATCGAGAAATGGCGTGACAAAATTCAAACCGGGTTCCAGTTTCTTGCCGTTGTATTTACCTAAAGTTTCCACCAATGCTTCATTTCCCTGATTGATAATTTTGACGGAACCTGCGAGGGCTGAGCCGCCTAAAGCTAAAAATACGAGTAAAAAAATTTGTTCCACGGTCGCCTCCTATAAATGTTGACTCTTAAATGTTGACTGTTGACCACTGACTAATGAATGATGCCTAATCACTAATTATTAACTACTAATTGTCTGTGATTAATTACGCATTTTGTTTAAGAATGCAAGAGATTTTCTGGCACAACTATCAGAGTAGTGCCTTTCCGTCCGACGACAATTACGTTTTGGTTGGGGGGGATGGTGGCGTTCGTGTCTTCGCAGCGAGCTTGCCAAGAATTCCCCTCATAAATGACTCGGCCGGCTTCTCCAGGGGAAATTTCTGTTAAAGTTTTTGCTTCCTGAGAATCTGCGATCGCCCTTGGCTTGCCTTTTGGTATCAACCGCCGAGACAGCAGCACAAAAACTGTCGAAAATACCATCCACAGGAATATTTGTAAATTAACGTAAGGTAGAACTAGAGAGCATCCAGCTACGGCGAAGGCGCTCAGTCCCATCACAAAAGCGACAAAAGCAGTCGGGAGAAATAGCTCTGCCAAACACAGCAAAGACCCAGCTAGCAACCAAAGAAGCGTCGGAGTCAAGATCATAAAAAGAATAGGTGATACTATTTAGATCTTAGATTGGAAATTTAAGATTTAAGAAATGCCAACAACTGACTCTGCAAGGGTTTGCCACTTGCAAGCCCTCAGAGCGCTTTTTCGCGCAGCGGTACCAGGTTGAGGCTTCCATCGTAGTCCAAGTCTGAGTTTAGTAACTTAAATTACAATTTAAGCCGATGCAGGCTGGCAGAAACTACAATTTCTAGGGGCCCAAAGGCAGTTAAGAAATTGATAGGGGCTAAAATCAGTTTATTCTCAAGCTCATGAATTTGGGCTGGCGAATCATATATCTTCAGAATGTTTTTACACAAACTATTTCGATATGATCAGCAGTTTCTCCGAACCCATTTATTGCCCGAATCTTAGCTGTCCAGATCCCCGCAATACCTTTGGCCGCCAGCACTGTGCAGCGTGCGAAACGGATTTAATTTATCGCTATGTGTGGGTGGTGGGACAAGCAGCCGAGGAAGTGCCGGCGGGTAAGGTAATAGCCGATCGATACTTTGTCATTGCACCCCAAATCTGGCTCGACAGCCGTCCAGTTCTGCCTCCCAGCGTCCCGGAACAACTGCCAGATACGATTATGCCTTACCTGCATTTGTATCCCCAACGGCTGCATACGCCGGAAGTATACGGTTATTGTTCTCTGGGGGAAGCACCGGAAGCGACAGAGGTGCTCTTGTTGGAAAATGTGCCCATCAATAATTTCGGTCGCCTGTATCCTTCTATTTTAGAATCTTGGTCGGGGACAAGCGCCGCGCGCCAAGTTTACTGGCTGTGGCAAATGCTCCAACTGTGGGCGCCGCTGTCGGAACAAGGAGTAGCTTCGAGTTTGCTGGTACCGGAAAATTTGCGGGTGGAAGGTTGGCGGGTACGCCTGCTGGAACTGCACCGGGGCAATTTTGTACCGACGCTGCGGGATTTGGGAGATGTGTGGTCTGGTTTGGTGGAATCCGCGCAACCCGAGGTGCAGTCGAAACTCGGAGAGATTTGTCAGTTTATGCGCCGCAGCAGCATGAATTTCGACGCGATCGCCCTGGAACTCAACGATTTACTATTAGAACAAGCCGCTAAATTGCCTCTGCACTTAGAAGTAGTCGGCATGACCGATACCGGGCCGCAGCGCTCCCAAAATGAAGACAGTTGTTATCCGGTTGCTGCTGATTTTCAATCTAGCAAAACTTCAGGGAACGACAAACTAATTCCTTACTTGACAATGGTTTGCGACGGGGTTGGAGGCCACGAAGGAGGAGAAGTTGCCAGTCAATTAGCCGTGCAGTCCCTGAAAGCTTTAATCCAAAATTTGCTCGCAGAAATTGCTGAACAAGAAGAGTTGATGACGCCAGCAATGGTTATCAAGCAACTCGAAGAAATAGTGAGAGTTGTGAATAATGTCATTTCCGCTCAAAATAACGAGCAGGGAAAAGAGTTGCGGCAGCGGATGGGGACGACTTTGGTGATGGCCCTCCAGTTGCCTCAAAAAGTGAAAATTTCCGAGGATTTGCCCTCGAATAACAGTCACGAACTTTATTTAGTCAATGTTGGAGACAGCCGGGCTTATTGGATTGGCAAAAATTACTGTCACCGCCTGACTGTGGACGACGACGTAGCTTCAAGGGAAGTCCAGCTAGGACACTGTTTGTACTGGGAAACTCAACTGCGAGCCGATGCAGGAGCCCTGACTCAAGCTTTGGGCACGCGGGACGCCGATTTCCTGCGCCCGACGATTCAGCGATTTATTGTCGAAGAGGAAGGCTTACTGCTGCTGTGTTCCGACGGTTTGAGCGACAACGACTGGGTAGAGCGCTCTTGGGAAAATTACGGCCCAGAGGTGCTTGAGGGCAAAATGTCTTTGGAAGTCGCGGTTCAGTCTTGGATTCGTCTCGCCAACGAGAAAAACGGTTATGACAACACATCCGTGGTGGCCACTCACTGTCGGATGTCGCCGGAGAGATTGGTACTGTTCGATCCGGCGGTGGCGTCAGCGCCGGCGGCAGCGCCAGCGTCAGCCTCGGTGTCGCTGCCGCCGTCCCTGCCGCGGTCCCTCCAGAAGTCCGGGAGGATTCCTGAATCTCAGCTTTCAGAATCGTCCAAACAGTTGTTGTACCCCGAAACTTCCCCCGCCCCGGAACCCGTTCAAAAACGGCGATCCAAGCTTCCGCTGTCCCTACTGGGGGTGTTGGGGCTGATATTAGCCGGCGGCGGTTTAGGTTTGTGGGTGCAAAGCCTCCAAAGCCGCCAGCCAGAGCCCGCACCACTTCCGCCACCGCCGGAAACTACCGCCCCAAGTCCTTCGGAGAGTCCCTCGCCCGGGGCTGAGAGTCTGTCGCCGTCGCCCGAATCGACTCCTGCGGAAATTCCGCCGCCCGATAGTGAGAGTCCCTCGCCGTCGCCCGAATCGACTCCTGCGGAAATTCCGTCGCCCGATAGCGAGAGTCCCTCGCCGTCGCCCGAATCAAGTCCTTCGGAAATTCCGCTGCCCGAAGAAGGGGGAACTCCTTCGCCATCACGGGAGTAAGGGAGATTGAATTAAGCAGAATTTTTCATAAAAGTAATATGGGATGCGGGAAACGATCGCGTCTTCAGACCCCAGAGAGAAGCGACGCGGGGGACTTGAGTCCCCGTGTTCTTTCTTTCCGACCAACGGCCATTGTGGTAAATCTTCGAGTCTTTTGAGCTTATCTACACAATCGCTCAATCCTGATGATGACCCTGCCGAAACTTCACTCGCTTGTGCGATCTTAAAAAATAGAACCTTTGAGGCAAATATTTAAGAAAAATTGTCACCAACTTCAATAAATACAGCTCGCTTGACAGTTGGTAAACAAGTGAATATTTTGCCTAGCTTGGGGGTCCCTCCCGCGATCGTATGGCTGCTTTTGGCCCCGGTCGTCATAAATTAGAGGTAATTAACCCGGATTTGGTATTAGATAATTTTCTCGCGGGCGTGTGAAAACTATTTGACAATTTATTGATAATCGCCTTAATTGGGTTAGTCCAACCTTTCCGCTTTTTTAATTATCATTATTAGTTAATTTTTTCTCTACTTAGAAGTGTTGACAAAATCTACTCATTTCTAACTTGTTACCAATGACTTAACATCAGCTATGCTATATAAATCACAGTGGGATCATCTCAAGGAAAGCAGCCAAGCTAGAAATTGGAGTTTTGAGGCAGGAGGCAGAAGGCAGAAGGCAGGAGCCAGAAGAAGTGTTTTTACAAATATGAGATGCTCCATCACAGTTAATGATTTGGTATCATAGTCTGCTTGCAGAAATAAGAGGGCTAAAAAGTCACCCATCACTAAAAAAAGTAGTTAAAAATGCTTAATAATCTCCAGGCAGCTAACAATTAGCGATTAGGAACTAACAACATAAGCTTTTTTTATATTGACGGCGCACAATTTATTAACTATAATTACCAGGCCAAAAATAACAAAAATCTTACGCCTAACAGTTTTTCTCAAATAACCGTTAAACTATTCTAACGTTTGCGCGTAGCCAACCTCGCAGGCACAACCTATATCTGTTAAGGATTCGTCCTGATTCACAGGAGCAAGATTTTAAAATATGCATCTGAGCGAACTGACTCACCCAAACCAATTACACGGCCTCTCGATTCATCAACTCGAACAAATTGCCCGACAAATTCGAGAAAAGCATTTAGAAACTGTAGCCGCTAGCGGCGGCCACCTCGGCCCAGGATTGGGTGTAGTCGAACTGACCTTAGCACTCTACCAAACACTCGACCTCGATCGCGACAAAGTTACTTGGGATGTCGGCCACCAAGCTTATCCTCACAAATTGATAACCGGTCGCTACAACCACTTTCACACCCTGCGCCAAAAAGACGGCGTTGCAGGCTATCTCAAGCGCTGCGAGAGCAAATTTGACCACTTCGGCGCAGGTCACGCTTCCACAAGCATTTCCGCAGCATTAGGAATGGCAATGGCGCGCGACCTCAAGGGGGAAAACTTTAAAACTGTAGCAGTCATCGGCGACGGCGCATTGACGGGCGGCATGGCACTCGAAGCCATCAACCACGCGGGCCATATGCCGAAAACCAATTTGTTAGTTGTGCTCAACGACAACGAGATGTCAATCTCGCCCAACGTCGGCGCAATTACCCGCTATCTGAACAAGATGCGATTGTCGCCACCGGTGCAGTTTCTCAAAGATAACTTAGAGGAACAATTCAAACACATTCCCTTTGTCGGCGAAACTTTTACTCCCGAAATGGAACGCCTTAAAGAAGGGATGAAACGCTTGGCTGTCTCGAAAGTTGGAGCAGTAATTGAAGAATTGGGCTTTACTTACATGGGCCCGGTAGATGGACACAATTTGGAAGAGTTAATTGCTACTTTCAAACAAGCTCATACTATCCAAGGGCCGGTGTTGGTTCACGTTGTGACGGTGAAAGGCAAAGGATATGCGATCGCCGAAAAAGACCAAGTAGGATATCACGCGCAAAATCCCTTTAACTTAGCTACCGGCAAAGGCATTCCCTCCACTAAACCCAAGCCTCCAGCTTACTCGAAAGTCTTTGCCCACGCCCTGGTCAAGCTAGCAGAAGATAATCCTAAAATTGTCGGCATTACCGCTGCGATGGCAACCGGAACAGGTCTGGATAAACTTCATGAAAAACTGCCGAAACAGTACATTGATGTCGGGATTGCCGAACAGCACGCTGTGACTTTATCCGCTGGTTTAGCCTGCGAAGGAATGCGCCCGGTTGTGGCAATTTACTCGACATTTGTGCAGCGGGGATACGACCAAATAATTCACGATGTCTGCATCCAAAATTTGCCAGTTTTCTTCTGTTTGGATCGCGCCGGCATTGTCGGGGCTGACGGGCCAACTCACCAAGGAATGTACGACATTGCCTTCTTGCGGTGTCTGCCAAATATGACAATTATGGCGCCAAAAGATGAGGCAGAATTGCAGCGGATGATAGTCACCGGAATCAACCACACCAGCGGCCCGATCACCATGCGTTACCCACGCGGCAACGGTTACGGCGTGCCTCTGATGGAAGAAGGTTGGGAAGAGTTGCCGATCGGCAAAGCCGAAATTCTCCGCAACGGCGACGATTTGCTGATCTTGGGTTACGGTTCAATGGTTTATCCGGCAATGCAAACCGCCCAGATTCTAAGCGAACACGGTATTGAAGCAACTGTCATCAATGCGCGTTTTGTCAAGCCTTTGGACACCGAATTAATCTTGCCTTTAGCACAGCGAATCGGCAAAGTTGTCACAATGGAAGAAGGATGTTTGATGGGAGGCTTTGGTTCAGCAGTAGCCGAAGCTTTGTTGGACAATAATGTTGTTGTTCCAGTGATGCGGTTGGGTGTACCCGATACATTGGTAGATCATGCAACGCCTGAACAATCATTTGCCAGTTTGGGATTAAATCCGTCGCAAATGTGCGATCGCATCTTAGCAACATTCAGCCGCAAACAGTCTCCTCTTAGCGTGTAAATAGCTAGAATTGTAGGGTGCGCCTAGCGCACCTTACCATTCGAGTTCCGAGCAGCAGGATTGAAGGAAGACTTGAGGATAAGGCAGAAAAAACAATGACTAACGTGAAACCAAATCGTACCTTAAGTTTTAATCGTGCGCCAGTGGCTGAAAACTCGGCGATTAGTAGTTGATATGTGTGCGGCTGTTTTGACATTAGAAGCGAGTTAAAAGCAAGATGACTGTAAAAAGTTTTGACATAGTAATAGTAGGAGCAGGTCCCGCAGGCGGACACTGCGCGAGAATCCTAGCCAAATCCGGCCACAAAGTCTTGCTGGCAGAGCAAAACGACAATTTTAATAAAAATGACTTTTCTAGCGCCGCTACACCTCTAGAAACCCTCTCTAAATTCGATTTACCTGAATCCGTTATCGGCAGTTTTTGGCACAAACTTACTATTCAAACTAGCAAAGCCAGTCAAACTTGGGAGTCTCCCGAAAGCTTGGGAGTTGTTCTCAACTTTGCTAAATTTAGAGCATTTTTGGCCAGCGAAGTTGAGCGATTTGGCGGTGAAGTTTGGCTGGGTTATCGCTACACCGGACATTCACAAAGCAAGGGCGAAACAACAGTCGAATTTAAACAGTTATCCGACGGTAAACTTATCAAAGTTAGCACTAAAGTATTGGTTGATGCTACTGGCTTTGCTAGGGCGATTATGTACGAAAAAGAGAATGATAAACCCGATTTTTTGTCGGGAACCGGAATCGAATATTTAATTGAAGTAGAGCCAGAAATTTACAATAAATACAGCGGCGATTTAATCTTCTTTGTGGGCGATAAATGGATGCCTAAAGGTTATTCTTGGATATTTCCAATGGAACCAAACAGGCTGAAAGTTGGTGCTGCCCGAATTTTTTTAGAGCAGAAAACGCTGAGGCATTTGCCACCGCTGAAAAAATATATTGATTTACTGATTGATGAATATCTGAAGTCTAAAAATTATAAAATTCTTGACAAACACGGTTCAATGCTGAAGTACAGTCGTGGTTTGAATGATATTTATTGCAAGGATAATATAATTGCGATCGGCGATAGTGTTTCGACAGTAAATTTTTTGGGTGGCGAAGGAATTAGACACGGGATGGATGGTGCCCAAATCGCCGGGAAATATATTCAAAGGTATTTGGAGGGGAAAATCTCAGATTTTCGGGATTATGAGATGGAAATGCACCGCAAGTTTGATCGGAAATGGAATATTTCGGAAAGATTGGCGGTGAGAAAGTATATCGATGATGTTAATGATGAACTGACCGATAAAATAATTTCTTATTTAAAGTATATGAACACTGAAGATGTTATGGAGATTTTATTTTATTATAACTTTGAGAAAATTTACCGAGGGTTTGGCGGTTATTTGCAGCGAAAAATCAAGGAATTGATTAATAAATTTCACTTGTAAGGTGCGTCCCTTGAGAGATTGTTGATTGAGGAAAAATCTCGCTGATTGAGACGCACCTTACTAAGCTAATTTTAAGGCATTTTCGGCGGTGACTTGAATGCGCGGCAGCGACAATAAAGAATCGTCAAAATTGCTAAAATTCAATTGATATGATACACCAAAAGTATATCCATTAGCTCCAATTAAATGCGCTACAATGGGATCGAAATCCCCGTAAGGATAGGCAAAGCATTTAACAGATTTCTCTAATCCCTGTTCCAAGATAGCACGGGATTTGACCGCCTCTCGCACAATTTCTGTCGGCGACAATGCAGTCAAAGGTTGATGAGTAGCAGACATAGAACCGAATTCAATCCCTGCATCCCGCAATTGCCAAATTTCCGACCATCCCATTAACGGCACTTCTTCAAATTCGGCTTTTTCCCAACTATTTGTCTTGCCTATTGACTCCGCTACAAGAAAAACAGTTCCTGTAAAATCAAAGCGTTTTAGCACAGGCCAAGCATATTGGATAAAGTCGAGATAGCCGCCGTCAAATGTCATCAATACAGCTTTACCGGGTAAAGGAGTTTTAGCCTGTTTTGCGCTTCGCCAATTTTCCCAACTCACACTGTAATAACCCTGATTTTTGAGCTTGTGTAACTGTTGTTCAAAAATCTGGGGAGTAACTGCGTCTAAACCGTCAGGAGAAATGCGGCGGTACGAGAGAATCGGGAGTTTTTCTGTAAGGCTATGATTGTGCACAACTTGAGGTTTCACCGAGTGAGAAACTTCCCGATAAGAAGATTTTGAGCCAATGATTTCCGGTGCGTAAAATACTTGCTTTGGAAACTCGTTTTCTTGGGGAATTTGCATTGTCGGTTCCCCAGCGATTGCCGCGGCTGACTCGATTTCCTGCAGCGCCGCCGCCGGGAGTGAGGCGCGACGGCTGACACTCGTCCCGATCGCACCCGATCGCCTGCCGAATATCACCGCATTTTGGGGATAAATGCCACCAGCACCCGGTGCATTCAACGAGTCGGGCAAATTCGACCTTTGTTGAGCACAAGAGGCTAAGCGCGATCGCAGCCACTGCTTGCCGTTGAGTGGTTTTCCCAGCAAAGCTTCTCGCACGGCGGCGACGCACAACTCAAAACCCATATTTCGAGTAATTGTCGATCGCAATTTTTGAGCCGAAACAAAATTGTTTTTCACCGCAACAGTGACAATACCGACAGCAACGCCGCCTACTTTCACCAGCACGTCTATTTCAGGAAGCTCAACTTTTATATTAGCAAATTCCTCGCTAATTTCTAAGACAATCAAATCTTTTTCGAGGGTAATTGTTGGGACTGCCTCATCTATTTCAGGCTTGTAGAAATCCTCCAAATGCCAATGCGGACGCCCCCATAATTCTTGCATAAATAGCGTCCAGTCATGTTTAGGGTGCAATGGTTCCAGCAAAGTTTCCCACAATTTATTGCCTTTTTCGCAGCGATTGCGTTGAAAGAAGCGATCGAGAATTTGCCAAGCAAACTGAGCTGCAACCGCATCCGCCAAAACCGCAGCCGCCACCATGCCATCGCAAATCGGCAATTCAATAATACCGAGTTTAATTCCTTCTAGTTTGATCGTACAGGACAGGCGATCGCATATTGGCAAAGCGTAAATATCCGAAATTGGTTCGCTCACTTCCACCGCCACTTTCCAAGCAATTTCCCCCTTGACTCGCTGAATTTTATCTAAAATATATCTGATTTCATTTCTAGTAAAAATTTTATGATATTTGTGAACATTACTACTTTTGACATCTCTCTCAATTCCTTTGTGCCAAGGTAAATTTAAACTGAGATTCGCGGCTTTTTCTTGATAGTTGACGAGCATTGTACCGTCATATTCAATGCCCATGAAATTACAAATTTCTCCTAGAATTAGTGTTTTGTTATCTAAAAGCTCCTCATATTTAACTAATATATGATTGGATTTATTAATATATTTGTGGCTAGTTAACATCGCGTGTTCCCAGCGATCGATACAGTGGTTTAAATCCCAACCAGCGCCCCACAATTCGTTAAAACTCCTAGTAGCCTCATACATAGAAGCTATTGTATCCATACCATTTCGCAAAATATGTATGAATTTCGCATCCGGTAAAAAGCGCTCTATGTCATCAATAAAATATATGTGTTCCGGCGTTTTTTCCAACCAAATGCTTTTTTTTTGTTCAGCAGCCAAACCATCCAAAACTCTCACAAACCAACTAGCTTTAGCTTCCAGAGTTTGGCTGTCATCAAAATCTTGCAAAAGTTCATGACGTTTAATCTCATCCTTAAAAAAAGCTTCCATTCTACCTGGCAACTTGCCTGCAAACTGATCGTATAGCAAATAGTGAAAAAACTTAGATTCCGGAAAAGAAATAACTTCGGGATGAGCAGCTAATAAGCTTTGAAGAATTGTTGTGCCACTGCGAGGCGCGCCTACGAGAAATATGCGTTTCATAACATTTTGCTCTTATAATTAACGGTATATTTTGAGGTAGGTTGGGTTTCGTTCTCGGAACCCAACCTGCCAATTCTAACTCCAACTAAAATCCTGCTTTAACAAATCCGAAAGTTCCTGATTGTAAGGTTTGAAATAATCTGTTAATTGTTGTTCGATTGCTGCTGGTATTTTGCTGTACTCCTCGATCGTATTCATCTCATATTCTTTACTTGCCATCGCACTAATATCCAAGAAATCTAAGACTTCCGAAAAAACTTTGTCGGTATTTGCCTCAAAATCTTCACTTTTGAGAATTAGCAACTGTTCCCTAGGAAAATAATCGAGCCAATTTCTGATTTGTTCAACATAAATTCCTCGCGACAAATAAGAATAATGTTGGTGGTTGAAACTGTAATAATCTTTATCGGCTTTGATTTTTTCAATTTCACCTTTTAGGCGATCGGGCTCGGAAGCGATCGCCTTTTCAAAATCCAGCTTTTCGCAGCCGATCGCCACTTCTAAATGATAGTGCAGCCAAGCTCGTTTGACCGGGTTTCGCAGCATTACAATCAGCTTAACATCCGGGAAACACTTGTAAACCCGCTCTGCCACCAACGGATGATAAATATAGTAAGGAGTCATTTCCCACAGCAACACATTTTCATCCGCCACACTGCGAGTCAACTGCTTGCTGTACCAATCAACGCCCCGCTCAAAATTCAAATCAAAAAAGTGAATGTTGCGGGAACCATCTTTGATAATTTGCAAGTGATTTGCGAGATAGCCGGATAGAGGTTCCGTACCACACTTTTGAGCGCCAATAATTAAAAAGTCTGGTTCCTGCTTATTTTTCAACTGAGTCGAAATCTTGGCATAGGCGGGATTATCCTTATTCAAGGCGTGAACTTTATCGGCTGGTTCTGGTAAATCCGCAACCTGCATTTTGCCATCAAATTCCCAGCGGTAGGGCGGAGCAAGAATCGTTTTTTGGTTTACAGTCGATCGCACGTACAGCGGATAAGTGTGCCAATGGTAATCGTAGGCGTAAGCCAAACTCTTCTCGTAAACCCCAGGATTCACGTAATACTGACCGTTTCCTAAATCCAGCCTGTCTACGTGCAGGCGGATTGTGCCTTTACCTTCCGCCAGCGGCAGCAATCTGCCCATTTGATTAGTATTAGTCTCAAAACAACTTTGACCGTCTTCCCGGCTGATTGTCACGCCAAAAATGGCAGCCGAAATAGGCTTTGGCACAGAATAATGAAGTTCCACCGTAATAGAATCGCCACTGTTTATCTCATCATCCGGCAACACTTTAACATCTGTAATTTCTACTTCTAAAGAACCGAAGCGATTGTCATTAATTCGCAGTTGCGAACCCATACTCGTCACTTCAGGAGGACGCATAATAGTGCGTTTTTCGGTTGGTGGGCGCATTTCCGACAAATACTGGCCGACTACCACTTCTGGTTCCCCGTAAGCCACGATTTCACCTGATTTCAGCCACAAAGCCCGATCGCACATTTTCTGAATTTGCGTCGCGTTGTGAGAAATCAAAACAATCGCACATCCTTGACTTTTAAACTCCGCGATTCTGTTCAAACATTTAGTTTGAAAAGCCACATCACCAACCGACAAATGTTCATCAACTAACAGCACTTCTGGATCGGTGTGCACCGCCACCGAAAAAGCCAGCCGCATTTGCATCCCGGTACTGTAAGTCCGCATCGGGCTATCAATAAACTGTTGCAATTCCGCAAATTCAACAATATCATCAAATCGGCGCGCCGCTTCCCGACGAGTCAAACCGGCCACCACCGCACCCACAAACACATTTTCTCTGCCCGTTAAATCCGAGTGAAAACCCGCACCCAAATCCAACAAACCCCCAATTCTGCCATTAACTTCAATAGTTCCTTCTTGAGCGTGGCCGATACCGCCAACAAGTTGCAGCAGCGTCGATTTTCCCGCGCCATTCTTGCCGAGAATTCCTAGCATTTCTCCGGGAGAAACGGTGAAATTGATATCCCGCAGTGCCCAAAAACGCGCCTGCGGTTTCATCTGCCGAAAACCCGCCAAAGCGGCCGCCATAATCGTATAAGGTCGATCGGCAGAGTAGCGGTTAAAACGTTTTCCCAAACCCTTGACAACAATAGCTTGACGCATTTACAATTCCTCCACAAAAGTATTGCTTTGCCGTCTAAAAATTCCCAGTCCGATCGGCAAAAGAGCAGCCACAACCAAGCTAACAATTAACAGTGCCAGCCAATCTGGCTGCGTACCCTTGAGCAGTATGGCGCGGTAGGCTCCAAGCAGTGGCACCATTGGATTTAACTGATAAAAAGGCTGAAATTCTTTCGGGACGCTGTTGAGGTCGTAGAAAATCGGAGTCAGGTAAAACAGCATCTGCAAAACTACGCCCAAAGTGTGCTGAGTATCGCGAAAAGTGACATTCAAAGCGGCGAGGGGATAAGCCAAACTGACTGTCAAAATAAACTGAATAACCATCAGCAGCGGCAACACAAACAGCACTGCACTCGGCTGAACGCCATCAATTGCCAGAAAGATAATTAACACCGGCAAAGCTAACAGAAAGTGAATTAGCCCCGTCATAGTCGTGACTACCGGCAAAATTGCCGTGGGAAAATTAGGCTGTCTGATTAGCGCTTTATTGTTGGTAATTAATCCCGTTGCTTGAAATAATGCGGTTTGAGACCAACTCCAGATTAACAAACCGCTGAAAGCAAAGGAAGAAAATTGCGGAATGTTAATCGGTATAACAGAGCGAAATACAAAGGAAAATACAGCTAACTGCAACAGCGGATTGATTAAAGTCCAAGCAATTCCCAAAGCCGATCGCTTGTATAGTAATTTCATATCGCGATCGACCAACACCCGCAGCAAATCGAAGAAATGAGCGATTTTGCGCCTGTAACCCAGCCTTGGAACACTTCTCATCGCACACCTCCGGCAACTTCCTGCGGTTCAGACTGTAGCTGCTCTTGCGGCTCAATCTCACCTAACTGCTGCGCCTGCAACTGCGCTTTTCTGTAAGCAAAAGGACTGTCGAGAGCTCCTAGCAACTCGCTGACTACCAACTTGCGCGGCAGCAAACCCGGATCTCCCAAGCGGCGCACCAGCCACCAACCAAACCACTGAAACATAGCAAATTTCCAAATTTCCCAGCGCGGCACAGTGCGGTTGCGATAGCACGTGAGTACATAAGCCCCAAAACCGCGCCCGTTATCCTGCAACTGCCGGCTCAAAGCCTCGGCGCTGCGTCGGTGCAAGTGCCACACAAAAGCTCTCGGCTCATAAAAAGTCGAGTATCCCTTAGCCAAAATCCGATGAAACATCTCAATATCCCCACCACCGCGAGTCGCAGTCCCCACATCGAGAGCAACGTCAAAATTGCCCACAGCCTGGAAAACTTGCCGCCGGAAAGCCATATTCGCCCCCACGCCGTATTTGCTCGCCCACAGCAACTCCCGCACAGAAAGCTTGCTACCGTTGGTTTTGTGGCGGTCGAGGTGTTGCAGCATTCCGCCATATATCAGTTCAAATTGCTGTTGCGGCAAGGTTTCCAGTTCGGCTGCCGCCACTAAACCGCTCACGGCCATAATTTCTGGGTCAGCAAACGCCGAAGCAATACCCCGCAGCCAACCGCGATCGGGCCGCACGTCGTCGTCAGTAAAAGCAATAATCTCATGTCGCGCTTCCGCGATCCCGCGATTGCGCGCCCAGTCCAATCCTGGCCGTTCTTCCTTGACGTAGCGTACCGGCAATCGCGCGACGAATTCAGCGGTACTGCTGCTTGCAGGAGCGTTGTCTATAACGATAATTTCGCAGTCGGGATAGTCGAGGGCGAGCAGAGCTTCCAGAGCGCCTTTGAGCAAATCTGTACGATCGCGCGTGCAGATGACAACGCTAATTGGCGGTAGGTGGCGATCCGGCACTGCTTCAGAAACCGCGCCGAATTGCTCTCCTAAAGTCGATCGCACCAACTCTTTTCCTAACTGATCCACAATTGTTTGTCGCACTCGCTCAGCGGAAATTGTTTGTTCCCAGGGATTGTTACTAACATAAGCCCAGCCCAGAGGCCGTCCCCGGTAGCGAACTAAAATGCGAACTCCTTCGTATTGTTCGAGTTGCCTAATCGGATTAATCTGTCCGGCAAACTCAATCTCCATCACTTTTATTGCCATAACTTGCTCCTGAAAATTTTGCAGCGGGCACTAGATAGAAAAGTTTTGACTTGGGACTTTTAACTTTGGGGTTGTAAATTTCCAATTTCCCAACTTTTGAGGTTTGAGTTTTTGGTTTAGCTTCCCCGAATTCAGTAGATATGCACGAAAAAAATATCTTCTAGGGGCTAGTTTAGCTAAGCATAACGAGATATAAGCGAGAAGATGAAGGCACTCACCTGCCCGAATCATGTAATCTTTAGTTGCACCTATTTACTTAGCTATTAATTGCTAACTCGTAAGTTTCAAAGGCAACTAAAGGTTTTTCTTCAAGCATTTCAGCACTGTGGGGCAAACCGTTAACCGCGATCGCCCCAGCCAGCGATTGAGCAAAGTGAAGCGCCAGAATCGATCGCAAGTGAGCGCCCCGCAGCGGTTCCGCGCCCGCTTGCGGAAAAATATGGCCGACTGCCAGTTGGCCGTAATACAGGTAAACCCCAGCCGGTCGTTCCGCATCCAGCAGACTTTCTGCCGCTTCCCAACCTTGCTGCAAATCAATGTTAATTTCATGTCCGCCCAAATCAGCACGGGCCGGGCCCCCTTGCATAAAACTAGAAATAGCAGAGCGACTTTTTAGCTGATCGATCACACCCCGCAAATACCAATAACCGCGCAATTTTGCCCGCAACCACCGCCAAGTTTCCCGCATCCCCACGCTTTCTAGAAAATCCAGAGATTTCCTGACTCCCACAGCCAGCCAATCCATAACCGCCGGCCAGAAAAACGTGAGCGCCACCACAATCTTGTCTACCAAAAAATAAGGAGTTTCGTAGTCTTTGATGTGCAGCATCGGTCTCAGTTCCGGGTGTCGGCCGCCGATCAAAACATCCGAGCGCCCTTCCTGACGAGAGCGGCGGAAAGAGCGATCGAGATTGTTTGTTTCGTGTTCGTAATGATAGCCCACAGCATCCTGCGCTAAAGCAAAAGGTACATCAGCTTTCAGCAAACGCAGCCCAAACTCGTAATCTTCCCCCCCGCAGTTCCCGAAAGCCGAATCAAAGCCTTCGAGACGAGCAAACAGTTCTGCATCCAAAGAAAGGTTGCCGCTGAGCAAATCTTGATAAGTAAATCGGTGACCAGGTTGGCTCATCTGATAAAACTTCTCTTCCCACCACGAGCGCACTTCCACGTCAAAAAACCTAGTTGCTCCGTGCAACTTAGGCGGATAGGGCCCCATGACAGCCGCTCCTGGACGCTCTCGGTGAACCCGTGCGTGGCTTTCCACCAAAGGTGGCAGCGCTTCGATGTCGTCGTCGAGAAACAGCAGCAATTGCCCGGTAGCCGAAGCCGCTCCTGTATTGCGGGCGATGGCAGCGCTCCGGCAATTTACCTCGATCACCTGCAGTTTAAACTGAGCTTTGTAGTCTTGTAGCATTGCCAAAGTATCGTCAATGCAGCTATCTGCCACTACAATAACTTCGAGCAGGTCGATCGGATAAGTCTGCGAGTGCAAAGCATCAAGAGCGCGCCGCAGCGAAGAACTTCGATTGTGGCTCGGAATAATTATGCTAATTGTTGGATTTTCCCTATTCATATTAGATTGGTAATTGGTAATTAGTAATTGTTATTTGGGATTTGGTATTTGGGATTTGGTATTTGGGAGTTTATAAGTGCTGATGACAATTTCAAACACTTTTACTTCTTCCCTGTACCCTCAATATCCATCTGTTAAATCCCTTAAATCCATTACACCATCCGTTGCCGGACTTCCCTGTTCCTCCTGACTAATGACTAATCCCAAAAGCTTAGACCTTAGTTTCATTTCCCAGATTCATTTGTGAGTAAATCTAAAATCTAAAATCTAAAATCTAAAATCGATTAACTTCCCCTTTAACTTCCTGCAACCGCTTGCGAGAATAAAAATAAGCCCTCGGCCCGCTAATGCACCCCCGCATTTGAGCCAAAAGTAAATCACTAGGAATACAGCCCGGTTGCTTTCGCAAAGAAGCAATTAATTCAGGAATTTGCTTGTAATATAGCCATCCCCAAGCTAATAGAGGTACACTAAATTCTTTGTTGATTACAAACATCCGCGTCCAGAAAGCATAGACTCCGATTCCGTAGCATCGGAGCAAGTTGCGCAGTTCTTCCCAGGTGCGTCGGTGGCGGTGCCAACTCAAAGCCCTCGGTTCGTAGACGATGCGGTAGCCCGATCGCAAAATGCGGGCAAACAGTTCGCTGTCTGAACCGCACTTAGCGGGCGTGCCCACGCCCAAAGCTTCGTCAAACAGACCGATGTAGTCGATCAAACTTTTCCGCACAGCCATACTCGCCGAAACCCCCACTGGAGCTATAATCAGCGGATTGCATTGGGCCCCGTCAACCACTCGGCGATCGTAGCCCCGTCCGTGGGGGCTGTAGCGCTCAAACCATTCTTGCGCTTCGGTTTCCAGTTCCAAGGGCATCACCAGCCCCGTGACGCACATCACTCGCGGATCGCTAAAATTCCACAAGAGCGATCGCAGCCAGTTCGGATCGGGGGCAGCATCGTCATCTGTAAACGCTACGAATTCGTGTTTAGCTTCGCGTAAAGCTCGGTTGCGGGCAGCGCTCTCGCCCGCTACATCTTCGCGCACATAGCGGATTTTTGGGTAATTTTTGACCAATTCACTGCTGGCATCCGTGGCTGGACAATTGTCAATTACCAGGTATTCCTGACCCTCATCTGGCAGCAGCATCAGCGCGTCTAGACAGCGCCGCAAATCTTCCGGTCGATCGCGCGTGCAAACTGCTACTGTGGCGAGCGGCAATGCCTCCACTGGTCCCCGCTCATCCCATTCTAGAGTGTCGTAGAGCCAGTTTTTCCACAGGTTGTCACCAGCAGCATTCATCAGTGTTTCCCGTAATTCGTCACCGCCAAGGCGGCCTCCGACTACGGGCAAAA
The DNA here is from genome assembly GCF_036701115.1 of Microcoleus sp. Pol1C5. Classification (NCBI taxonomy): domain Bacteria; kingdom Bacillati; phylum Cyanobacteriota; class Cyanophyceae; order Oscillatoriales; family Microcoleaceae; genus Microcoleus; species Microcoleus sp. Pol1C5. Next base: position 24,326 of record NZ_JAUBQE010000037.1, read on the forward strand.
GAGCTTGACCGATCGGTTTTCCGTGCAGTCGAATTAAAATCAAGGCTTTGCTGTAACGCTCCTCAACCGTGATTTCTGGCGGGAGTTTGGAGATTTCCAGGTCAAGAATAGCTGTTGCCATTTTAGATTTTAGATTTTAGATTGCGAAAACATCCTAGATACTCCCTATATTACCCGATGTATTTTAGCAGAAATTGTTTTAGGGGATAGCAACTTCTCAATGCCATACTTGCCGATTGCCTATCGCGAATCAAAGATAAAGCCTCATTGTTTTTATTGCTTTTATTTATTTTTACTTTCAATTACTCACTGATGTCAAGTTTTTTCCCAACACAACTTTTACCACCAGCAACGATCCCTCGTCGAGGCTTATGTCAATTGCAGGTGCTATTGGCAGCAGACCGCCACCAAGGCTCGCCATTAATGCAACCTGTAAAAACCCGATTCTTTGACAAAACCCAGTTTGTGCGATAGCTCCTCATTTCAGTTTTAATTGCGATCGGGTACTATTCAAGGGCAATATACCAAACAATTAAGGACTCTCGCAATTCCAACTTTCGCAAGTAGTAGTTCTATAGCAATCCCAAGCCAGTTGTCAAAATAGAGACGCAGCCCAGAAAATACTTTTTTTGACAATAAAGCCCAATGTTAAGTATAACGGCACAAAAACCATAATATATTATAGAGTCTTGTAGGAACCCATTGAGCTAAAAATCACTCCTATACAACCCACTTGATGAGTGTTCTCACCAGCCCGACCCACATTTTCGCGATTGTCCAAATCAGCACGTGCCGGGTCTCCGTGCATAAAACTAAAAATTGCCGATCTAGTTTTGAGTTCATCAATCACACCTCGCAAATACCAATAACCGCGCAATTTTGCCCGCAATCACCGCCAAGTTTCCCACATCCCCAAGCTTTCAAGCAAATCCAGAGATTTCCTGACTCCCACAGCCAGCCAATCCACAACCGCTGGGAAGAAAAACGTCAGTGGCACCACAATCTTGTCTACCAAACAATAAGGACTTTCGTAGTCTTTGATGTGCAGCGTCGGTCTCAGTTCCGGGTGTCGGCCGCCGCTCAAAACCATTCGAGCGCCCTTCCTGACGAGAGCCGCAGAAAGAGCGATCGAGATTGTTTGTTTCGTTTTCGTAATGATAGCCCACAGCATCCTGCGCTAAACCAAAAGATATAACACTCGCCAAAGCGGTTAGGACGCAATGCGTAAAACAACCTCGAACGCATCTGCTAAAGAATCAAACTGATTCTTTAGTTTACGAATTAAACTGCCCGGCAAAGACCACCATTGGTCAATGCAAGTTGAAATCCGGAGAGAAAGTTGGTAAATATAACAGTCTATCTCCTGCACTTTGAATTAATTCTTCAATTCGACCGCCTTGATGAAACGTGGCCTTATCCCTCAGCACCACTTGTCCTTTAATAAGGGTAAAAATATCGAGAGAGCCTGGAATGTCGAGGGTATTTCCTTTATCCATTTTCGGCCCGGTGCTTATCTCAATAATCAACTTTCCGCTTGATGTATTTGCTTTCACTGAGAGGCACACTTGATATTTAGTATTTGGTATTTGGGAAGTTATAAGTAGTGATTAATTTTTTTTAAACATTCTTACTTCTTCCCTGGTCCCTCAATTTCCATCTGTTAAATCCCTTAAATCCATTACACCATCCATTGCTGGACTTCCCTGTTCCTCCTGACTAATGACTAATCCAAAAAGCTTAGACCTTAGTTTCATTTCCCAGATTCATCTGTGGAGTAAATCTCAAATCTCAAATCTCAAATCTCAAATCGATTGACTTCCCCTTTAAGTTCCTGCAACCGCTTGCGAGAATAAAAATAAGCCCTCGGCCCGCTAATGCACCCCCGCAGTTGAGCCAAAAGTAAATCACTAGGTATACAGCCCGGTTGCTTTCTCCAAGAAGCAATTAATTCAGGAATTTGCTTATACCGCAGCCATCCCCAAGCTAATAGAGGTACACTGAATTCTCTGTTGATTACAAACAGCCGCGTCCAGAAAGCATAGACTCCGATTCCGTAGCCTTGGAGCGTTTTTTGCAATTCTTCCCAAGTGCGCCGATGGCGGTGCCAGCTCAATGCTCTCGGCTCGTAGACAATGCAGTAACCCGCGCGCAAAATGCGGGCAAATAGTTCACAGTCTTCGCCGCCCACCGTAGGTGTTCCCGCCCCCAAAGCTTCGTCAAACAGACCAATGTAGTCGATCAAACTTTTCCGCACAGCCATACTCGCTGAAACTCCCACAAGATGCACAATCAGAGGATTGCAGTGCGCCCCGTCAACTACTCGGCGCTCAAATCCCCGCCCGTGAGGGCTGTAGCACTCAAACCATTCTTGCGCTTCGGTTTCCAGTTCCAAGGGCATCACCAGCCCCGTGACGCACATCACTCGCGGATCGCTAAAATTCCACAAGAGCGATCGCAGCCAGTTCGGATCGGGGGCAGCATCGTCATCTGTAAACGCTACGAATTCGTGTTTAGCTTCGCGTAAAGCTCGGTTGCGGGCAGCGCTCTCGCCCGCTACATCTTCGCGCACATAGCGGATTTTTGGGTAATTTTTGACCAATTCACTGCTGGCATCCGTGGCTGGACAATTGTCAATTACCAGGTATTCCTGACCCTCATCTGGCAGCAGCATCAGCGCGTCTAGACAGCGCCGCAAATCTTCCGGTCGATCGCGCGTGCAAACTGCTACTGTGGCGAGCGGCAATGCCTCCACTGGTCCCCGCTCATCCCATTCTAGAGTGTCGTAGAGCCAGTTTTTCCACAGGTTGTCACCAGCAGCATTCATCAGTGTTTCCCGTAATTCGTCACCGCCAAGGCGGCCTCCGACTACGGGCAAAAGAGCTTGACCGATCGGTTTTCCGTGCAGTCGAATTAAAATCAAGGCTTTGCTGTAACGCTCCTCAACCGTAATTTCTGGCGGGAGTTTGGAGATTTCCAGCTCAAGAATAGCTGTTGCCATTTTAGATTTTAGATTTTAGATTGCGAAAAAATCCTAGATACTCCGTATATTAGCGGATGTATTTCAGCAGAAATTGTTTTAGGGATAGCAACTTCTCAATGCCATACTTGCCGATCGCCGATTGCGAATCAAAGATAAAGCCTCATTTCGTTATGCCTATTATTTATTTTTACTTTCGATGACCTGCTGATGTCAAGTTTTTTCCTACATAATATTTTTTATCCAAAACCTTCGCACCTCGATGCACGTGTCAATTGCAGCCGTTATTGGCCATCGGCGCCCTCCCCAGCCTCCCCATTCATACCAAATCTAAAAACCAGATTTTTTGATAAAACCCAGTTTGTGCGATCGCCCCTCATTTCAGCTTTAATTGCGATCGGGTACTATTCTCTAAAACATACCAAACAATTAAACCCTCTCGCAATTAAAACTTTCGCCAGTAGTAATTATTCTATAATCCCAATCCAGTTGTTATAATAATGAGAGCACCCCTTAATTTTTTTAAGCTAAAACCTAACAAATTGCCCCAAGACAAATACCATGTATGTCTTGCATTGGTCGTTTTATATAAGAATGCGTCCTATACAAAACACTGTATGAGTTCAACACTATACCCACACTAGCTATATTTATAGCTACTTATTTAAGCGACATAAATGAGTTGAGCTAGTCCAATCCATACACCATTACTTAAAGCAGTATTATTTGATTTAAATGTTTGCTTAAGGCTATTAATACCGAGAGTTAGCAGGTTAAATAAGTCATTTACGACTTCATTTGTTCTTAAACCAAACTCTAAAAACTACTGGTATCTCTAGGTTAAAATTGGCAGAACGACGAGTCTCAGTCAATCGATTCGCGATTTTAGATTTTAGATTGACCCCACGGATAAATGCGGGGGTTTGAGGATTTTCGATTTTCGATTGATTCCACGGATAAATCCGGGGGCTTGTACCATCAAGAAATTCTTGGTCAGTTATCTAGAATCGGTGCAAAGCGCAGCAGTCATTGCCTGACGGCATTCAAAAAACTGGAATTTAGCACAAATTCAACGATTCTCTTCGAGAAATACGAGGTGATGTCTGACTTAAAACCAAGCTATTACACTCTGTTTAAGCGGCCACGGGTTAGCTGACAAACAGCTCAAAAACTCCACCCCAAACAATACCCAAATGATAAAAAAAGCCGAAGATTACAGACTGGTTGGAGACTCATAGACCTGAGATTATTTCTGGCAAGTTACTGGGATTTGTAGAGGATAAATATCCTCCCTTGTCGGGGGATGTACCTGGCTATGTTTGGGGTAAAACAAAAAAAACACATCGTTTTGTCCCCTAGTCAAAGAGCGGAGTAAACAAACCTATTATGGGGCAGTCAGTCGATTTTAGATTTGAGTTTTGAGACTTCGGCGAGACGTTGGGCGAGCCGTCGAACCCCGCTCAGTCTCGCCGCGCTCAGACCTTGGGCGAGCTGTCGAGTCGCGCTGAGTCGAAAGATTTGAAATTTTTTACTCCACAGATGAATCTGGAGCTTGAACAAGAGTCTAAAACTTTGGGCTGCGGGCGATTCCTGTCGGAAACTTATATCCATTTTTGGGCGGGGTCAATCGATTTTAGATTTTAGATTTTAGATTTTAGATTAAAGAATTGAAGCATAGACCCCACGGATAAATTCGGGGGGCAAGTTTCATCAGATACAGGTTTTTTATTTCTCCAGGGATGAATCCGGGGGCTTGTATCGTGGATGCTTGCGGTCAAAAAGCCATTTAAACTCTCTCTTGGATAGCCAGAAGGTTTGCTTAGAAGAATGTATCAAACTTTTACAAAGAAACCGATCAAACTCATCAAGTCGTTCTCTGCCCTGACAAAAGCAGTTAGCTAGCACGATGCTGGTTCTCCGTTTTTCAGATTGGACAATACACGGCGCTGACAACCCTAAAAATGAAGAATTGTAAAGTTTTATCAAGATGTTTGGGCATCTGAATTAAAATCTTCTCATAAAAAAGACGAGCTTTTACCAAGCGCAAATTGTGGAAAAAGGTTTAAAACTCAGAATATGAGATCGAGCTCGTTGCTCTTATATGGTGCAATAAAATGTAACTTTTGATGCAAGAACCAGTAGCATGAACTTTGTCGAAGGCCCAATGCCGCTCAGGCAAATGCCTTCGGAAAATCACCTTCTTGGTGTGCATCAAATCTTAAGTGCAATTACTTTCCTTGCACGAGAGCCGGAGCCTTGGAGCAAACATTTAGCTCTATGGCTTACGCACCAGAACTTTGATAAACCGGGTTTTTTAACCGGAAGCGAGGGCGGCAACAAAGTGTTTTCGTTCATCAAACCCGGTTTCAGCGTCCGAGACTGAACTCGATCGAATGAATGCAGTCGCAACCAATGTTTAAATGTGGCGATACTGCAAGTTGCGTGCAAAGCAGGGAGCTAACCGCAGTGATGGATCTCGATTGTTTACCTTACGGCGCAGGCCACGCACAGGAAGGGGTCTGTCTGCTAGTCCGAATGGGCCCGCACCGCATTTTACTCGACTGCGGTATAGAGGATATTGCACCGCTATCAGCGACACTAAATCGATCGCTGCCAGCCGATTTTGTGGTGTGTACCCACGCCCACTCTGACCATGCCAGAGGTTTGCTAGCACTCCATCAATCTTTCCCCCACTTGCCAATTTACGCCAGCGAAGTGACAGCGCGACTGCTACCGCTCAACTGGCCAGAAGTGGTTCATCAGCCAGAGTCCAGGTTCTGTCAGGGACTGCCCTGGCAGTCGCCGCTCGAAGTGCGCCCAGGACTGAGCGTGCAGTTGTTCCCGTCGGGCCATTTGCCCGGAGCGGCGACTGTGCTGCTGACTTATGCAGCCCCGCAACGCACCTACACAGTGGTTTACACCGGCGACTTTTTCCTGTCCAATTCTCGTTTGGTGGAAGGTTTGCCCCTGGGAGAACTCAGGGGCATGAAGCCTGATGTGTTAATTTTGGAAGGCAGTTACGGCACGGCGCGCCACCCTCACCGCCGACAACTAGAAAATCAGTTAGCCGATCGCATCCACCGCGCCATCGCCGACGGTTACTCGGTACTGCTGCCCGCCCCGGCCCTTGGTTTGGGCCAAGAAATGCTGATGCTGCTCCGCAGTCACCACTACTTTACTGGCCGCGACTTGGATATTTGGGTGGACGGCACTGTCGCCGACGGGTGCGACGCTTATCTGGAACTGTTACCCCAATTTCCCACCGCCGTCCAAAATTTTGCTCTGCACCAACCTTTGTTTTGGGACGAAAGGGTGAAACCCCGCGTCCGCCGGCTGTCTGCCGAACAGCGCCCCGGATTGGGAGCCACGCCCTGTATTGTGATTACTGACCAAATAGCTGATTTGGCTTTGTATGTTGCCGATGGCACACATCCTTGGATTTTGCTCGCCCCTCAAAAACCAGGATATCCCGTCAGCGACTGGCTGGGCAACAGGCCCGAATCTGGAGTCACAAGTGTCGAAACTTATCTGCTAGCCGAACACTGCGACGGGCCCGGGACGACCCAACTCATCCACAATTTGCGTCCCCAGCACGTAATTTTACTCCACGGTTCCCCTGCATATTTGGCTGACTTGGCTAACTTGGACGAGCTGCGAAACCGCTACCAGTTGCACACTCCGGCGGCCGGAACACTTGTCGAACTGCCGATCGGGGAAATGTTTTTACAGCCCGCTATCCCAGAAACCAACTATGAGGGAGAACTCAGCGAATTGGGGACAGAGGTAGCAATTAGCTTGCCGAGTCCGATTACAGCCGATCCTCGGTGGGCCAATTTTGCCGATACCGGTTTAGTAGAAGCCCGCTGGCAAGGCGAAGAACTGGTACTGCGCGGCATCTCCCAGCGGGAACTGCTTTTTCAAGGCAGCGCCGTTCAGGCAAACCTCGAATGCTGCGGCAATTGTCAGCACTACCGCAGCCAGCGCTGTTGGAACCAGTCCAGTGCTTTGTTTGGCTTTAAAGTTACCCCCGACGGTTACTGTCCCGTATTTAAAGCGATACCGGAGTCGGAACTTTTCCTAGATGGCGAAACAGACGGCGAATAAGCTCTCGGACACCTAAAAACCAGCCTGCCGGCCCAGAAAACAAAAAACAGTCCTAGACGCAACCAGACAAAAAACCCTGTTTCAGCAGAGCTAGGGTGTCGCGCATTGAATTTTTAAACTACTGTGTATTTACGCTGTTGTCCCGTGGGCAGCAGATCCCGCCATCAAGCTTAAATTTAAAGGCAAAATAGCTTATGTGGTCACAACCCAGAATATGTTTGGCCTCAACCGGGTTTTTTGCATAATAATTTCTCCACAAAAAAGGGAGAAAAGTAGTTTTCTTTTCCCCCAAGTTTTCCTTGTGCCTCAAGCGCGAGCTCAAAACTATTCCAAATTCGAGTCCGGGTAGTGATTGCGAATTTGTTCGGCTTCGGGACAATCGTCAGAAACTAGGGGTTCGCAGTTAGTTCGGGACACCGAAGCCAACTTCTGGGACACAGCTCCAATACTTTCGAGACGCACCATTTCTTCCCAAGAGCTGATTTCGTCTTCTTCGTCGGTTTCGTAGCGCAGCGTGACTAGATCCCCTTCAATATCTAGGATACGAGCGCGCTCTATCCAACGTTGCTGATCTCGAAGAAAAATAGAAACCTCACGACCATCACAACAGAGTTGATAGATTTTGCGCTGTAGCATTTGTCAGTTCTCCTGCGCAGTGTAACTTGCTTAAAATATGGTCTGTTTACCGTAACGTACTTTGGGTTTTACATCGGAAGGCACAGCCGTATGGACTGGCCAGTTTCACGTTTTCCGCAACTTTTGTACCGATGGGAGTTACCAAATTTGATTTTACCACCAAATCTATCTAGTACGCCATTTATCCAATTACAGGTTCTGCAGCCAGTGGCATCCCTCGTGAGAGGCATTTGCCAGCATAGATCGAAGCATTAGGACTTGACAAAGGCACGCGATTAACAGCGACAATAAAAACAGACTCTGCCTCATAAATCTCCCTCTCTTTTGCCTCAAGTCCCCCAGAAATCTATTGTTTCGACGTTTGTTTTATCGCCCACTAACGCCTCTTGGCTCAATCTCAAATCTCAAATCTCAAAGCGAAAGCTCTAAAGCGACACTCAAACAGCGACAATAAAAACAGACTCTGCCTCATAAATCTCCCTCTCTTGTGCCTCAATTTCCCCAGAAACCTCTTGTTTCGACGTTGGTTCTGGCCCCGATTACCCTCTGTGACCTCAATCTAAAATCTAAAATCTAAAATCTAAAATCTACCGACCTGAGTGTGATAAAAATCACTGACAGCAAGCAGCCCCTAAATGTAGAAAATGGTGGCGGCCAACAACTAGCTTCAAAACGGGCAGCGGAACCTGTGGCGGTTAAGCTAAAAGAATTGCGGTTCTGTTCAAAACAAATTGGAGTCATTGCTCGTGCGTATTAAGGAGGCTAATTGATGGTGTACGCAGAAAATTGGTCGCAGCCGTCTATCTTGGAGCTAGCGCGATCCGGCAACTTTCAAGCCCTCAATTACTGGATTGACAGCTTGCTGCGACCCGAAGGGATTTATGCCCGCGTCGAACAGGCTCAGGCCGGCTGCGTCCAAATCCTCGTAGAATTCCAGCGCGAATTTGCGCCAGATACTACATTACTCGGGAGCACTCTCCGCGAAGGCTTAGTCAAATTTATTTGCCACCAACTCTGGAGACTCAACTCGCCAGCAGTAGAAGGAGTGCGAATTCACGCGCGCTTGGCTGGGGATGCAGACATTCTCTGGAAACAGTCAGTGCGAATTGTCACTCCGGCAAACCGCCAGCGGCGGCGTTACCGTTCCCTACCGGCCGTCGATTGGGTTAAATTTAAAACGTATCGTTCTCTGCTGCTAGTGGGATCGGCACTGGCCTCATTTATTTTAGGGTGTTGGGTCAGCTACCACGAAGCTCTGACCCTGCGGTCAGTATCCCCAGTATCCGGGTACCAGCAAACTGCGGTAATGTCGGGGCCGCCTCCAAAACGTGCAGATACGGTGCAAGCGGCCTTAGAAGTGGTACCAGTAGTACAGCAAAAGCAAGTTGCTAATCCTTACGACCCAACAGTAACGCTGATGTTCGGAGGAAATGTGAATCTATCGGATGCGCTCGGAGCATCTGCTGCCAACGATCACCAATGGGCTTTCGCCAATATGGAGGAGTACCGGCAAGCAGATGTGGCGATGGTTAACCTAGAAAACTCCCTGACTCGCTCTACATTGGGGTCTGGCAAAAAACAATTAAATTTTAAAGCCGATCCAGAATCGGTGAAAGTATTAACAGCCGGAGGAGTGGATATTGTCAATCTGGCAAATAGCCGCGCTATGGATTACGAGGAACCGGGGCTGGTGGAGACGATGAATACTCTAGATAATAGTGGGATTCAACACCTGGGAGCCGGCAGAGATATTAAAGAAGCGAGGCGTCCAGATATTATTGAAGTTAAGGGTCAGCGGATTGCCTACCTCGGTTATTACGATGCCGAGCTTAACGTCGCTGACCAAGGGAAAGCGGGCACTAACCCCCGCCGTAACAATCGCGTGGCCGAGGATATTAAAGCTCTTAGGGGTCAGGTAGACTGGATTATTGTGAATTACCACTGGGGAGTCGAATTGGCAGATTATCCGGGGGACTGGCAGATTGATTTGGCTCGGTTCACGATCGACCAAGGAGCTGATTTGGTAGTGGGACACCATCCCCAGGTATTGCAAGGTGCAGAAATTTACAAGGGCCGTCCGATAGTTTACTCGCTGGGTAATTTTATATTCGGCGGGAATGCTCGCAGGGATTACGATACCGCAGTCCTGAAAGTATCGCTCAAAGACAGGAATATGAAGGTAGAGTTTGTGCCTGTGGAGGTGAAAAAGTTTCAGCCGAATGTGGTGAAGGGAGCTGCAGCCGATCGTATCCTCAAACGTGTCGAGCAAATTTCTAGTATTTTCGATCGACCGATGCAATCTTCTGTAGTTCTCGATGCCCTAGTCCAGCCAGGAGCGGCATCAAAAACTCCAAATTCTCCGCCAGGAGCAGCAAAGAGCGGTACATACCAGCCCGGGCGAGGTTCCGGGGGAACCTCCGGTGAAAGCACTCAGCAAGGGCCCGGACAACCCAAACCTACTTTGATTTTGCCGGCTTTGCCGGCTGCGCCCCAACAGCCGGACAACTCCTCATTTTTCCCGAACGGGACAGGGCCTGCAATTGAGTCAAATCCGCCTCCGAATCAAAATTTGCCACCGCGCATCTACCCCACTCAACCTCAAAACCCCAGCGGGGAACCAGAGCCGTTTACAAAAGAGCCATTCATCAAAGAACCGTTTATTTCGCCCCCATCTCCTAGTCAAGGAGGAGTGCCGAGTCCCCAAAGCTATCTTCCCCCCAATCGGGCTGTATCTTTTGAAGTCGCACTCAAAAAGCAGCCGGCCTCCGCGATCGTTCCAGCTAACAGCAGCAAACGCTCTACGCACCGGATAGCCCTGCCTCCTATAGCTGGGAGAATTGGTTAGCCGATGGGGGTCGGAACAACGAGGAGGCAGGGGGAGGATAAGGGCGGTAATGGGTGAACATCAAGATACTAGCGACCAATTATTAACGACTGATTTACTGACAACCAATGATCAATGACCTACTACCGATGACAAATGTGTTTGCGATCGCGCTCAAGCAAAAGCAGTACAAAACCTATATCCTCTCCGACGAAGCCGCTAACTCTACTCTAGAAGTTGTGCCGGAACGGGGCGGTATTGCCACTAGCTGGCTGGTTGAAGGCAAAGAAATCTTCTATTTGGACGCGGAACGGTTCGCCAATCCCGATCTAACTGTACGTGGCGGGATTCCCATCCTGTTTCCCATCTGCAGCAATCTCCCCGATAATACTTACACGCACAAGGGAGTGGAGCGTCAGCTCAAACAGCACGGCTTTGCTCGAGACTTGCCTTGGACAATAGGCGAACAAGTTACGGAGGGTTGCGCTGCTATTACGCTGATTCTCGACAGCAGCGACAAGACGCTGGCTGTTTATCCCTTTGATTTCCAACTAGCCTTCACTTATCAGATTAAAGGCAATTCTTTGGAAATTTTTCAGCGATATACCAATCTGTCTGCTGAACCCATGCCGTTTTCTAGTGGTTTGCACCCCTACTTTTTGGCGACGGACAAATCTAAGCTGCGCTTTGATATTCCAGGGATGCAGTACAGAGATCAGAACACCCATGAAAAGGGTTACTTCACTGGAGTTTTTGACCCGACGTTGGATGAAATTGATGTTTCCTTTGACGAACTCACTGGTCTTGCTGCTACTGTCACTGACGCGGCGAGTGGCTTGCGGCTCACCCTCAGTTACAACTCCAGCTATGGGAAGTTGGTTTTCTGGATGGTAAAGGGCAAGGATTTTTACTGTTTGGAACCTTGGACTGCTCCTCGAAATGCCCTCAACACTGGCGAACACTTGATTTATTTGCAGCCGGGAGCGACTTGCGAGATGCTGGTTCGCATGACTGCAAATTTTATTTAAAAAACACTTGCTATTTCAAATGAGGGGTGCTACTATTAGAAATTGTGTGCGGTAACAATGTTTTCGCGGGTCGCTAGCTCAGCGGTAGAGCATTCGGCTTTTAACCGATTGGTCTCGGGTTCAAATCCCGGGCGACCCATAAAAAATTTGTGAGTTAAAAATTTTGAGTTTTGAGTGGAATGCTCGGAACTCAAAATTTTGTTTTTTGAACTTTTAAGTAAATCTGGAAAGATAGTGCGCGATCGGTGGCAAATTGTCTTAATATTATCGTAAGAATTGAGCTTGTCCAAAATTCACTGCCCAAAAATCACAAATAATTAGGAGGAATATCTATGGCGCTTGTACCTATGCGATTGCTGCTCGACCACGCGGCTGAAAATGGTTACGGCCTACCGGCTTACAACGTCAACAACATGGAGCAAATCCAAGCGATCATGCGCGCTGCTGACGAAACCAACAGCCCTGTGATTCTGCAAGCTTCTCGCGGCGCTCGCTCCTACGCTGGCGAAAATTTCCTGCGCCACTTGATTTTGGCAGCAGTTGAAACCTATCCTCACATTCCCATTTCCATGCACCAAGACCACGGCAATGCCCCCGGCACTTGCTATTCTGCCATGCGCCAAGGTTTCACCAGCGTGATGATGGACGGTTCTCTGGAAGCAGATGCTAAGACTCCCGCCAGCTACGAGTACAACGTTCAAGTTACTCGCGATGTGGTGAATGTTGCTCATTCGATCGGCGTTAGCGTTGAAGGCGAACTCGGTTGTTTGGGTTCTCTGGAAACAGGGATGGGCGAAGCAGAAGACGGCCACGGCTTTGAAGGTGCGCTTTCTCACGATCAGTTGCTGACAGATCCTGAACAAGCTGTGGATTTCGTCGAGCAAACCGGCGTTGATGCTCTAGCAGTCGCGATCGGCACTTCTCACGGCGCTTACAAGTTCACTCGCAAGCCGACTGGCGAAATTTTGGCAATCAGCCGCATTGAAGAAATTCACCGCCGCTTGCCGAATACTCACTTAGTGATGCACGGTTCTTCTTCTGTACCCCAAGAATTGCTGGAAATTATCAACAGCAACGGCGGCAAAATCCGCGAAACCTACGGCGTACCTGTGGAAGAAATTCAAAAAGGCATCAAGTGTGGCGTTCGTAAGATCAATATCGATACTGACAACCGTTTGGCGATTACCGCTGCGGTGCGCGAAGCTTTGTTTGCCAAGCCCGATGAGTTTGATCCCCGCCACTTCTTGAAGCCGTCGATCAAGTATATGCAGAAGGTTTGTAGCGATCGTTATAACTCTTTCGGTTGCGCTGGTCACGGTACAAAGATTAAGCAAGTGTCTTTGGACGATTTTGCAGCTAAGTATGCTAAGGGCGAATTGAGCTCTTCTGCTAAGAAGACTGTGGCTGTTTAAGAATTTTAGGTTTTAGATTTTAGATTTGTCTGAAGTCTAAAGTTAGGATTGCCGGGTAACTGTGGAGTTGCCCGGTTTTTGTTTCTGGACACAAACCAATAGAAGTGATATTGAAAACTGCGAGCGCTATAGCAGTTTCCCTATTTTTGATTACAATGAAGCTAATTTTCCTTGGAAATTCAACCGTTTGAATCAAAGGTGAACGAATGGCAAAGGTTATTGCAGTTACAGAAGCTATTAAAAGCCTTGCTGAGGCTGAATCAAGGTTGAATTTGAGCCGAACTGAGGATGAGGATTTTTTTACAGAGTGGCAAGCCCAATTGCCAAGTCCCAGCGATTCTGAACAGACTGCTTTGGATACGCTACGACGTAGATTGCTGTATCATAGAGCCGATGGAGAGTTGTTAGAAGGGGCAGTGACATTGCTGGTGGCATCACCTTTGTTAGAATTGGCGGGATTCTACGATCCACCGTTTAGGATGAAGGCTGAAGCTGCGATCGAAATTGCGATCGATGATGGGGAAGAAACCCTGCGGGAACGAATTGATATCTTGATTTTGCAGAATCAGCTTTGGGTAATGGTTTTGGAGTGTAAGAAGACTACGATTTCGACGCGATCGGCATTACCCCAAGCATTAGCATACATGATGGCAAGTCCTGATTTGGATAAACCGAGATTTGGTATGTTGACGAATGGCGATGATGTGTTGTTTGTGAAACTCAAGGCTCAACCTACAGCCGAATACGGCTTATCGCGGGCATTTTCGATTTATACTGTGCGAAGTGAATTGCGATCGGCTTTTCAAGTCTTGAAGCATTTAGGGCAAGGCATCACTGCCATCTAAGTTACGGTGAAGGTATTGCCTCAGTACAGGTGAAATCGTGTAAAAATTTGCTTGTTGTTCTATCAAGCAGCGCCGCGATAGAAATTGCAAGGCATTTAGCAAATCTGAAGCCGGAATTATCTCATTTTCTAGCAACTTTGCCTGGTTGATTGGCTGGCTTTCTTTCGCTAACAAGGAGATTACTTGTTTTTCTAGTTCGGATAGGCGATCGAACTGCTGCTGTAAAACATCTTTCAAATCTTCCGGCAACAATATGGTATCATTTGGTAATAACTCTGTCACGCCTCCTCCCAAGTCTTGAATCAGAGTTGCCACGCTTTTTAACCATAGGGGGTTGCCTTGGTAGCGATGAATGAGTGTTTCACTGTTGTCGCTTTCTTCTAACCCATAATCTCTCAGAATTTCCCCTGCGGCTGCGCTCTCTAAACCTTTGAGTTGTAAGGTACGAATGGCAGTATTTTGGTTTTTAAATTGAGTCACTTCTCTCGGCTGTTCCCAACCGATTAACATCAAGCAGCTTTGATGGGATAATTTTTATATTTGTTTGAATAAAGAGCGATATTCTTCGCATTCAGGTTTATATTTTCCTGCCAATTCGCCGCTACAGAAAAGGTTGTGAACGTCATCTAAGACTATTAAAAAGCGATAGTTCTGTAAATACTTAATCAGTGGCAAGCGTTTCTGGTTGGTTGGGGATGAATCTTGTTTTTCTGAATTTGAAAAAAGCTGTATTAGGTTAGATTAAAATTTATCTATGGTGGGGAATTCGTCTAGTGTGTACCAAACTGCGTACTCAAACTCGTCTTTGATTTGTTGTACGAGTTGGACTGCTAGGGTGGTTTTGCCGATACCGCTGATGCCGGTGAGGGTGATGAGGCGGCTGTGTTGTTGTAGAATCCATGTGGTGAGGGTTTGGAGTTCGAGGGGGCGATCGAAGAAATCGCCCAAATCTGGCATTTCGCTTAAATCTTGATGTGAGATTTGAGATTGTTTTCTGTTAGATGTTTCTTGATTTAGTGGGTGTGAGTTTGGGATATTTGGTGGGTGTCTTCCTTCTGCACAGATGTTGAAAATACTGCTCACGTTGTTTGCAAAGTTTAAAGCATTAGAGAGAGTTTCGCAACCTCTCCATTGTTGAGCGAAAATTCAATTTACTGACATTTTCTCCTAACTCCTCTGAAAGTATCTGCCATAATTCCGAGCCGATTTCCCTGATGCGACTTTCAGAACAGTTAAAATCTTTAGCTATTTCTTTGTATGTCTCGCGTTGTAGAGTTCCCCGCAGTACCGCTTCCTGTAAATCGTCAAGGTGCTGACCTGTTTTATCCAAAACTGATCGGCGACATTTAACATTTCTTTAAGATTCATCTGGCAGGGAGATGCGAGAGTTTTGTGTATTGTAGCTCACAACTGCCAACATTTTCGTACATTTTCGTACATTGTTGTACAAAGTTAGATTAAAGTTAAAGTAAAAGCGAGGGAGACTTGGCGGCAAAATAGAACTTTTCTGGGCTAGACAAACTTTGAATTTATTAAGAATAATGGCACAAGTATTAAAAGGATAAATTGATTTATGAATTGGGAAGATTTTGCCAGTAAAGCAGGTGAAGAAGTTGTAGAAAATGTTGTAGAAAAAACTATGGGAATTAATGGAAATACAGTCAAAATAGTCAAAGCGGTTGCAGAAACTGGTGCTGCGGTAGGTGTGGCTGCCAGTGCTGCTACAGGGTTGACTGTTGCAGCAACTTCAGGAGCAGGAATTACTTCTGGTTTAGCTGCGGCAGGTGGTGTGGTTGGTGGTGGCATGGCGGCGGATCCTGCGGTATTAGCAGCGGGGCCAGCTTATCTTGGGGCAAAAATAATGAATGAAACTTTGTTCAAAGAGCAATCGAACTTGTCTGACGAAGAGAATGATGCTCGTGCAGCGGCAAGAACAGCTACAAATATTGGGGCTGCTGCTGGTCTAGTTGGTGCTGGTGCTGTAACGGTAGCTGGCGGTGCTTCTGGTGCTGCAATTATGGGCACTCTTGCGGGTATCGGTGGCGTTGTCGGGGGAGGTGCAATTGCGGGTACTGCCATAGTTGCTGCTGCACCTGTTGCTGCGGCGGCTGCTGTTGGATACGGAATATATAAACTTTTTGGAGGTAAAGGGAAAGATAGTTAGTTGAGTTTGACTTTGAAGGTTTAATTAATCTGAAGTTTAGCGGAGCACTTAATTAAGATGGATGAGATAGTCAATAAGTTAGCTGGTCTAGGAGTTGCTGGTTTAGTCTTAGTTGGGCTTGTTGCAACCTCTTCTTATGCAGGAGCTGTAGCAATTACAACATCGTTAGCTTTTTTAGGTGGTCCTTTTGGCATGATTGGCGGCGCAGTTGCTCTCACCCTGATTGCAGGCGTTTCAAGCATGATTGCAAAGGTTGGGGTTGAGACTCTAGCAAAGGCTGTAGTTCAGAAGCTTAAGGAGAGTGGCAGATCGCAGAGTTCTATCATTCAAGAAATCAATAATTTTCCAATGATTACTCAAGGTCTACGTTCCCAACTACTTGAATATGTCCGCCTAGTATAAAAGGAATAAGTGTGATTGCTGCTCTCCATTACTGCGATCACCTTTTTTTGTAGGTTGGGTTGACGCTGGTGTCACCCAGCCTCTTTGTCTACTTACTATCTTATCCATTTCCACCATTTCAAAGTGCGATGATTGTACAGAGTGCGATCGCACATAATCATCATCACTAATTTGCGATCGACCTCCCGCATCAATTCTCCACAAAGCATCCGGCTGAAATTCGTTATCTGCATCCAAGCGCACAGTAGCATTCTCGCCCAATTCCACCCTAGCTAACCTCTAAGTTAATTGTGTGGTTAGCCGTGACTTCTGAATCTTACCGATAATGCGACATAAAATATTTTTTCAATCTATTCAGTTAGCCATAAAAATTCAAGTAAACATAGCATCGCATGGGCGACTTTTGCCGCACTAAACTCGCTCCTAATATCAAATTTTAACTAAACCCGCCCCTTAAACCTTCTGCTTCTTCCTTCGCGTCCTTCGCGTCTTCGCGGTTCGTTTCTAACGCAAATATTCAATCCAAGCCGGCAAAACCTCCGGCGAACCGTACCACTTCCCCGGAGAACGAGGCGAATGCCAAACTCCCTCCAACACCAAATTTTCTGCCCCGTCCAAAACAGCAGCTTCCACCGGCGTAATTCCATCTCCCCAAGTTTCACCTTTCCCCACAGTCAACTCGTAACTTTTATACGCCAGCCAAGTTCCAAAACCTCGCTTGCCAAAAACAGCCTTCCCAGCAGCGCACACGTAGCGCACCTGCGGGTGAAAAGCCCCCGGATAGTGAATTTTGACAAAATCTAGATTTTTGCGCGTCCAGCGCTCTTGAGAGACGTGCGGCGTGCCTAAAGTGATTAAAGTATTCACATAAGGGTGAGCTTCCCACAAACCCGCGTCCTCGATCACGTCGCCGTGAATCGTGTAAGGCTTTTCGCCCAAATAGATGCGAGAAATCCAGCCGCCGGCCGAATGACCGACGAGATTGATCTGGGGAACGCCGTATTGCTGTAACATTTGTTTGACCGTGCGATCGAGCTGTCGCAAAATTGGCACCATCGACCGCCCGCCAAAAGTCGGCAACCAATCTCCCTTCCGCAGAGGCACTGTTACTGTTGGGAAACCTCGATCGACCAGAGACTTTTCTAATTCGCGATAGTCGGAAGCAGCAGCAAAATATCCTGGTAAAATCACGGTTGGTAATGGCATTGTCAATTTTAGATTTTAGATTTTAGATTTTAGATTTTGCGGCCGGAGTGCTACGATCTGTTTTTCAAGTTCAAAGACGCTTGCCGAAGCATCCTTTGGATTGCTAACATCTGCCGCTCGTTAAACCTTTTGCTTAGGGAATATCTACTTCTATGGCTCGCGAGCCGATTCAAACATGGTATTTTACCCTAGTTGTCGTTCACTTAGAAGACCGTTTTCTACTGGTACAAGAGCGCAAGTACGAGCAGCAGTGGTATCTCCCTGCAGGGCGAGTGGAAAAAGGGGAAACTTTGCTGGAAGCTGCTATGCGTAATACCCGCGAGGAAGCGGGTATTTCCATCATCGTTGAGGGAATTCTCAGGGTAGAACACACAGTGATGCCTAGGGGCAATGTACGCCTCCGAGTCATTTTTGTGGCTCGTCCACAAGATAAGACGCCACCCAAAAGCAAGCCGGATGAGCATACTTTGTGCGCGGGCTGGTATTCTCTCAAGGAATTAGACCAGTTGTCGTTGCGGGGAGAGGAAGTTCGAGAAATGTTTCAATATATGGCAAGCGGCGCTCCAATTTATCCCATCGACTTGCTCACCATCGAGGGAGCTCCTTTTAAAAATTACCGCTATCGCTGGTGAATCTGTCGATTTTAGATTTTAGACTTCGGCGTGAGTGCGATCTCGCCCTTACGATTTTAGATTTACTTGCAGCGCAGTGAATCAGGGAGCAGGAACTTTAATTTACAATTTTTAGAATCGACCCTGACGCTAGTCTCGCGGGCTTGTACTCATTTTGGGGCGGGGCCACCGAGGGGCTGCGGGCTGGGCTGACAGCCACTCGATCAGTTTTTTGATGGCGTAACCGAATTGGAAACGCCGATCCATCGAACTTCTCGATCGTGTTTAATAAATTTGGTTCAGTTTCGGACCCATGAATTTTCATCAAGGTCGATCGGGCAACTTCGAGGGCGATCGTGCTAAAATTATACCTTTGAATTCCCAACCTCTCCTCATTAAAACGAATTCACACTCAATCACAACCACAACAATATAAATTACCAATCTCCCAATCACTCAATCCCCCAATCTCCCAATCCCCCAATCTAAAATCTAACAATCTCCCAATCTCCCAATCTAAAATCTAACAATCTCCCAATCCCCCAATCCCCCAATCTAAAATCTAAATCTAAAATCTAAAATTTAAATGACTGACTCTTCCTCCCTAGCCAACACCCTTTCCGAACCGCTGCGCCAGCCTTATTGGTGGGCAGCCCTAGCTTCTGTCAGCCTTCACGGAGTGCTCGGAGTAAGTGCCCCGACGCTCTCAAACATAATTTATGGTGGAAATTCTTCAAAAAATATTCCCGGTTCTGTAGGCTTGGTAGAACTAACTCCCGCAGAAGCCGGTCGCCTGCCACAAAGCATACCACCGCGCGCGTCAAATAAGCCGTTTACGCCATTTTCGATCGCACCAGTTCCCCTTCGACCCGCGCCAAAGTTAGCCCCGCCCTTGCCCCCCCCACCTGACACCATCAACTTGCCCGCCATGCCGCCGGGAATGCCCCCTCCTGGATTCTTTTCCCCTCTGCCTTATCCCTCTCTCCCGCCGTTAACGGCCCCGACAGCCCCGCCACCTCCCAAAACTCCATCCCCAACAGTCAGAACCCCCTCCCAGCCAACAACACCCACTATCATCCCACCCGTACCTCCCAGCGGTTTTCTTTTCCCGCCCTTACCTGGTAATTTCGATCGCAATATCCCGCCGCCACCATCGCTGCCATCCGCGCCCCAGCTTCCTGCCGACCCTTCAGAAGACGAAGCAGAGACGCTCAAAAGGATTATAGCCAGTAGAGGCGGACTCCCACTATTTCCAGACGGAGCTCCAGTCTTTACCCCGGAATTCCCAATTGGCAGGAATGTGGGACCCGATGGAGTACCAAAATTGACTCAAAAAGATCCCAATAAAAGGAATCTCATCGCAGAAACTCCCGAAGAAAGAATCAGGAGACAACAATTTGAAGAGGGACAGCGACAGCTAGGACAGTCTGGCCAACCAGCTTCAAACTTACCCACCGACAGAGAGACACTGCTTGCGGCTGCAAATACCTATGTTGCTTTGTTTGAGAAATTCAAAAAGGCTTATCCTGACTTGGAAATGACGAGTCCGACTCCTGTGATTGTCCCTTATCCCGTAACAGCTTGCTCGCAAAAACTCCAAGGAAGAGCTGTTTTTGGAGCAGTTGTCAGCCCTCAAGGCTTGCTCAGGGCAGAGCCTCAGCCGATCATGCCCACGGGTTACGGTATTCTCGATAATGCGGCTAAAATTGCGATTATTAGCCCTTCTCTAACATTTTCTGCAGCCAGCACGCACAAGCTTTACCAACTGGCTGTCGATTTTAAGTACGACGAAAAAGTTTGCAGTGGCATTCCTCTCACCCCAACCAGGCCCAACCCACCAGGCCAGCAGCAGCCAGCGCCCGCCCCGATAGCGCCCAGCAGACCAACAGGCCAGTCGCCCTCCCCAGCGCCTACAGAAGTGAAGCCGCAGTTTGAGAAGCCGCCGGCCCCATCCACCAAACCGCAGCCCGGGGCCCAACCGTCGCCGTCGGCACCCAAGCCTGCAGCTCAACCGTCGCCCTCGCCTGAACCAAAACCAGCCGCGGAACAGTCACCTTCTCCTCAACCCCAACCCCCCGAAGAGTCCCCGCAGCCGCAAGTGTCGCCATCTCCGGCCGCCGAAGAGTCCCCGCAGCCGCAAGTGTCGCCATCTCCGGCCCCAGAAGTGTCGCCCTCACCTGAAGCAGCGCCATCTCCTGCCGCTGAAGTGTCGCCGTTACCTGAAGCAGCGCCATCTCCTGCCTCTGAAGTGTCGCCATCTCCGACCCCGGAAGTGTCGCCGTCGCCCGAAGCTGCGCCATCTCCTGCAGCTACCGAAAATTAATTGGGCATCAGTAAGAGGCAATCGGGAATGGGTAATATCCAATCTGCTTGCTTCACTATTGTGAGTTAGTAGTTAGTAGGGTGAATCAGCTTGAATATTTGTTGCTTCTCAAACTAAGTTCTACTTGCTGACGCACCCTACTTTATCCACTAAGAATTAAGTTGTTTTTCGTCGGCCATACCAGACTTTGGACGATTGAATTTATGACGAGCAAGCTAATTACCTATTCCCCTTAACCACTCAATTGTATTGAACTTTATACATTTGAAATAAGTCGCCGCTTTGCTTTTTTATTACCTTAGCGCCCGCAGCTTTAATCATTTTTTCCCAATCTTCTATTGTCTCTAAAAATACTTCGCCGGCTCGGTAAGTTTCCAAAATTGCCCAATCTTCTGCTAAAGGAGCATCGGGGTTGAGGACATCAAAAACAAAATGACCGCCCGGTTTTAGTACCCGCTTTACTTCTCCCATGACAATACTCCAATAGTCTATGGGATAGTAACAGCTAAAGCCTGTAGCAAGGCATAAATCGAACTGAGCCTCCTCGTAATTTAACTGGTGAGCGGGAGCCCATTCTACCCCTTTGAACAGCTTAGAATTGAGCTGAGGGCCGCGAGCGTTTAAGGCGTCTCGCGCGGCGCTGCTGATTTCTTGACCGTAAAAATATGCCTCCCAATCCCGCCAAGGGTAGATCAGAAAGCTGACTCCGCAGCCAATGTCTAAACAACGCTGATTTTTTTGAGGTTTGGCAATTTTCCAGAAGGGAGAAACTGTTTTTGCTTGGAGAGTTCCTGCAACTGATTCTAGGAAAATCGGCATTGCTTCGACTTCTTCGGGTAAAGCGAAAGCTTCTCCCCGGTATTCGCGATCGAATCGAGAAGCGACTTGCGACAGTAAAACTTGCCAGCTATCTGATTTTCCTTTAGCAAACCAAGTCTGCTCCTGACCCGCTACTGGGCGCTCGGACT
Source organism: Microcoleus sp. Pol1C5 (assembly GCF_036701115.1). NCBI lineage: Bacteria > Bacillati > Cyanobacteriota > Cyanophyceae > Oscillatoriales > Microcoleaceae > Microcoleus > Microcoleus sp. Pol1C5. The sequence goes on from NZ_JAUBQE010000037.1 coordinate 45,826, forward strand.
TTTTAGACATTCTTGAATTACCTTTTAGAAGCTTTGAGAGCTTTTGTAAAGTTTTGGCGGTAAGGCTTATTAAAAATTAACGCTGGCCAGAGCAGCGACAGCTTCAGGCGATTTGCAAAACTTCTGTCGAAGTTAGTGCGATCGAAACCATTCCAAAATTTCCAAATACCGCCGCCGTAAGCGATCAGCAATGCCAAGCTAATTAATGTACTCATTTAAAAAACCCCTAAGCAATGGATAGGATTTTGGGTCAGCTAGTCAAAGCCTTACCCTTAATCTATCATTTATCAGATGCCAAAGCGCACCGATAGCCGTAACAATTCCACCTTCAGAAAGAGACTTAAAAATCCCCGTTGGCCACAAACTTAAAAATAACACCCCCGAAATAGCTTTCACCGAGTAAGCAAGAAGGGACTTCTGTCAAAAGTCGAGGATTCTGAGGACTTATACCATTTTAGATGGAAGAATTGAAGAATTAAAGCATTGGTAATGACTGATGACAGAAGGGTTTCGAGTACGGGCATACAGTTGCATTCTGTTTTTTAACTGGTATCACCCAACATCCCCTACAAATCCGAGTTCGACCGGGGGATTGGTGTGATGCCGGAAGTTCTAATTCGGTTGAAATCGGTTGCTGCTGGGGGACAGCGTGGCAAAACGGGATTGCCCAGATGTGTAACTACTCGAAAATATTTTACTAAGAACTGATTCCTGGTGGCCAACGAATTACAGCAGGCAAACTTTTTCTAGCGGACAATAGCGGTAGAGAGCTTTCTAAGCAAGGAGGATTTTATGCGTGCAGTGCTGATGGCTGGGGGGTCGGGAACGAGGCTCAGACCCCTGACGTGCGATTTGCCCAAACCGATGGTGCCGATTCTCAATCGCCCGATCGCAGAACACATTATTAATTTGCTAAAAAGGCATCAGATCACGGAAATTATTGCAACGCTGCACTACCTTCCCGATGTCATGCGCGAATATTTTACTGACGGGGCAGAGTTTGGCGTTCAAATGACTTACGCTGTGGAGGAAGACCAACCGCTGGGTACGGCTGGTTGCGTGAAAAATATTGCTGAACTGCTCGATCGCACTTTTCTGGTCATAAGCGGCGACAGCATTACAGACTTCGACTTAACGGCAGCGATCGAATTTCACCGCAGCAAGCAATCCAAAGCCACGTTAATTTTAACTCGCGTTCCCAACCCGATGGAATTCGGGGTCGTGATTACGGAGGAAAATTACCGCATCAGTCGCTTTCTGGAAAAGCCTTCTAGCAGCGAAATTTTCTCCGATACTGTCAATACCGGCACCTACATTTTAGAACCAGAGGTCTTGGATTACCTGCCGGTAAATCAGGAGTGCGACTTCTCAAAAGACTTGTTTCCCCTGCTACTGGAAAAAAACGAGCCGATGTACGGCTACATCGCCGAGGGTTACTGGTGCGATGTCGGCCAGCTAGATGTTTACCGGGAATCTCAGTACGACGCGCTGCGGGGAAAGGTCAAACTGGATTTGAGCTACTACAACGAAGTTCGATCGGGACTTTGGGTAGGTCAGAATACTTTTATTGACGATAGCGCGATCATCGAAGTACCGGTCATGATCGGCAACAATTGTCGGATTGGAGCCCGAGTTAAAATCGATGCCGGTACGGTGCTCGGAGATAACGTGACTGTCGGGGCGGACGCTAATCTCAAACGTCCCATCGTGTGGAACGGAGCAATTGTCGGCGAAGACGCTCATCTTAGGGCCTGCGTGATTTGCCGGAGCACCCGCGTAGACAGGCGCGCTCACGTCCTCGAAGGTGCTGTCGTCGGTTCAATGTCCATCGTGGGAGAAGAAGCACAAGTGGGGCCAAGCGTGCGCGTATGGCCGAGCAAAAATATTGAATCCGGCGCTCTGTTAAATCAAAATTTAATTTGGGGAGAACAAGCTAAGCGGAATTTGTTCGGTCAGCGTGGGGTTCAAGGACTGGCAAATGTGGATGTTACCCCGGAATTTGCGGTGAAATTGGGCGCGGCTTATGGCTCGACTTTGAAACCGGGGACTGCGGTATCGGTTTCTCGTGACCAGCGGAGCATTTCGCGGATGGTTTCGAGGTCTTTGATTGCTGGTTTGATGTCGGTGGGAATTAATGTGATCAATTTGGAATCGACGGCAATTCCGATCGCGCGCACGGTTTCGTCTACGCTGTCGATTGCTGGCGGCATTCACGTTCGCATTTCGCCCGATCGCTCCGACCACATTTTAATTGAATTCTTCGATATCAAAGGCATCAATATTACTAAAGGAGCTGAGAAAAAAATCGAGGGGGCTTATTTTAAGGAAGATTTGCGGCGAGCTCTAATTCCCGAAATTGGAGAGATGACGTACTTTAACCAAGCTCTCGAAGTTTACAACCGCATTTTTGAGCGGCAGATGAATGTTGAGGCAATACGCTACAGCAATTCTAAGGTGGTAATCGATTACGTTTACGCGGTTTCTGGAGCAATTTTGCCCCAAATGCTTGCTAAGTTCGGCTGCGATGCGGTGGTGCTCAATGCTAGTCTCAAGCAGACTTCTCTAAGCAACGGGGAACGGGAATATTTACTCGACCAACTCGGCCGGGTGGTGAAAGCACTCAGCGCTAATTTCGGAGTGCAGGTATCGGCTAACGGCGAACAGCTCATTTTGGTAGATGAGTCTGGGATAGCGATTCGTGGGGAAATGCTGACGGCGTTGATGGTAAATTTGATGCTGACTTCTCATCCCAAAGGTACAGTAGTAGTGCCGGTGCATGCGTCTTCTGCGGTGGAGGCGATCGCCCGACGCTATCAAAGCAAGGTAATCCGCACGAAGGCGAACCCAACTGCTTTGATGGAAGCCGCTAACAGGAACCCGAATGTGGTTTTGGGTGGCAGCGGCCTTATGGGTTTTATTTTCCCGCAGTTGCATCCCGGATTTGACGGAATGTTCTGCATTGCTAAAGTGATAGAAATGATGACGATTCAGGAGCGATCGCTCGGACAGATCAAGGCGGAACTTCCCCGCATCACCCACCGCAGTTACAGCGTCCGCTGTCCTTGGACTATCAAGGGTTCGCTAATGCGACATTTAGTAGAAACTCATTCGCCCGATCGTTTAGAATTATTAGATGGAGTGAAGATTTTTAACTACAGCGACGACAATTGGGTATTAGTTTTACCCGATGCTAGTGAACCGACGGTTCATATCTTCGCCAACAGTGAGGATCGAGATTGGGTATCTGAAACGTTGAAGGAGTACCGCGCCCTCGTTCACGATTTTGTCAGTCAAGCCGAGGCTGCAGTTCTCCAAGATAAATTTGGTAACGTGTAATCCGTAATCGGTGACAACTAATAGCGAATAGCGCCGAAAAATCAGTAATCACCAATTACCAATTTGCAATTGGCAATTCCCAAAAGCAAGACGCACAAGTCATCGGTACACGGATAGCTATTTTTTCCTTCTTCCTTCTTCTTTCTTCCTTCTTCCTTCAACATCCAATTCCCAATTACGCACAGATAACAGATGAATAGCTGCATTTTGATGGCGGAAATAATTCAACAACCGCAACTCCGTTATACTCCTGACAGTCAACTTCAAATCGCTGAGATGTTGGTACAGTTTCCCGGTCCAAAACCCGAAGATCCGCCCGAACATTTGAAAGTGATAGGATGGGGAAATTTTGCTCAAGAAATTCACGAGAAATATCACGAGGGCGATCGCGTGATTATTGAGGGGCGGCTGAGCATGAATACGATCGAAAGAGATGGTATTAAAGAAAAGCGCGCTGAACTGACAGCTCAAAGGATTTACAGTGTCGGCGCCGATGCAATGAGTTCGGATCCCCCAACTAGAACCGCCCCGGAACCTGCTCAAATTCGCGACAGCGCCCCGGCTAATGTGCCGAGCAATGTAGTACCTTTAGGCTCGCGGAACCGCAGTTCTAACAGCGCTCCAGGTGGCGCTAACCGCACGTCTAGTTCGGATTGGAACTCGCATCAGTCTTCAAATTCTGAGTCCGATCGCCCGTCGGGTTCGTCTAACGAACCGGAAAATCCAGATTACGATCCGATTCCGTTTTAAAAAGTAGAGTGCGTCACTTTACGAGCGATTGCAGAACTTCGCCGTTCGATCGAAAGTGACGCACCTTAATTTAAGGGCGATTCCCTACGGGATAGCTTCGCACGCGCGCACTTCAGGAAAAAAAGGGCGATCCTCTTCGAGGGCTCCGCTAACGAATTTGGCTGAACTACGAGCTAAATTGCAAATTTTACAGCTCGATCGTCACAACTTTTTTCTTGCTTTTTTCGTCGCGCAGCACAACTGTATTGTAGGGTGATGTATCCGTCCCCAGCGGAATTGGCAGCTTAAAGCTGCCGCTTTTATGCTTAAGTTCGCCTAAATCAATACTTTTCGTTATATTGCCATCTGTTGCCAGATAAGCGGTAAGTTCGCCTTTATAATGTTCAATCAAAAAGTCTCTAAAGAAAACGACTTCCCCACCCTCCTCGGCATCGATAGCAAGGATGACCGTACCACTAAACGTTGCGCCTTTTTCTTCTTCATCAACCGTCGCCATTTTAATTTCCGAGGGGTCTTGACCGGACATATCTGGCATAAATTTTTTCTCCTGAACTGAGCGCAATAATTAACAAGAATCTTACCTGACGCTAGGGGCGATCGCAAAACTCTTAGGACGTATTTCTGCATCGGTCTTGCTTCTGTCTGAGGTTATAGAAGCCAGCGAGCGCGCATTATACACCAATTACTCTCAATTCTTGAGTCACTAAGTACAGACCGTTAAAATTTTCTATTCTATAATACCCCCAAGTCTCGCAAACACCGCCACGTTAATTCGATTGGATATTGAGCATCCTTAGTCTGGAGTTTTTAATTGATTGGGTGGAGAATCAAGCCTGATATTTCTGATAATTTAAGAGCGATCGCACTTTGCTCAATAAAAGGCGATCGCCCTTAAACATTATTCTTTCCAGTAACGGGTTAAAATCCGCATTACTTCACCTGCTAGAGGGGACGGTAAAGGCGGACTCCATTCACCAACTTCTGCAAAACCCAAAACGTGCAGCAGATTAATGATGCTTTCCACTCCTTTGGGAATCCCGCAAATCAACAATCGGATCGGTTGCTTTCCGATGGGTGCGTCGGGAATTTCTTCGCGCAGGAGTTCGGGAACTGACTTTGGCTGTGATATCATAAGTTTTAACTACACAAATAGTCGGATAGCGATCGCCCTTGAGTTTTCGAGGCAAAGGGGCGATCGCTTTTCCGTTTGTACATCCTCAGCATAGTTCATTGGCTGCTGCAAGTCAAGCGATACGACAAAAAATATTGCCGATACGGCAAAACAAGTGTTAGTGAAGGTTGCAGGATGCTAACATCACCTTGCAATGTCCTGGCTAGTAGTTGAGTATCCGCAGTGATCCGTTGGAAATTGGCAGTTGTGATGGCCGATCGCAATATCAGCAATAAAGAATTGGCGGCTAGAGTTGGGATGCACCCAACATCTGTTTCTAAAATCAAAACCCGCCGCCGGCTGACAAGAATTGATGAAACAACTCTTGATGCTTTGTGCAAAGCACTAAACTGCCAACCGGGAGATTTAATGGTGTATGAGGAAGACAATCCCGATCGCACTTAAAAAACCGACTGCGATCGTTAGCAGTAAGGTTGACAGCGACGCACCCTACAGATTCGATCGCACAATTTCCACTGCAAAAACGCGAGCAAACTCAGCGACAAGGAGCGATCGCACTTGATCGACCTCAATTCCGGGGATAAACTGCTCTAAACTGCCAACGGGTCGATCGGGAATCCCGCAAGGTACAATTTGCCCAAAACCTGCGAGATCCGGACAAACATTTAAGGCAAAACCGTGCATCGTAATCCAGCGGCTGACTTTAATGCCGATCGCACCTACCTTGCACCCATCCACCCAAACCCCAGTCATACCGGGAACCCGCGAACCCTTCAACCCCAAAACTTCCAGCACCCCCAGCAGCACTTCCTCCAACTGTCGCAAATACCAGTGCAAATCAGGCTGGTGGCGCCGCAAATTTAAAATCGGATACCCCACCAATTGGCCCGGACAATGGTAAGTCACCTCACCACCCCGTTCAACTCGGTGCAATTCCGGCTGAGTTTCGCTGTCAAATTTCAGAAATTCCAACTTCGCACCCTGTCCCAAAGTGTACACCGGCGGATGTTCCACCAAAATCAGCACATCTGGCAAATCTGGGTTTTCCCGGCGTTCTTGCACGAGTTTTTGCTGGGTTTCCCAAGCTTGGGAGTAGGGAACTTGTCCCCAATCGAGGAGTAAGCAGGGTTGTGCATTTAGTTGTTGACGGATGAGAGGAGAAATCATGAAAAAAATCAAGAGTGTATTTACGGAATATTGGCGCAGCTTAAATCAAGAATTGTCAACATATAATAAAAGATTTGGAAGATAAGTGTTTTCCAGAATACATAGTGCTACTGTATAAAATATACCCAAGTTACAGAAGGGAGGGAGCTCTATGAAGCTTGTTATCCAGGGTAAAAATATAGAAATCACCGATGCGATTCGCGAGTACGTCAATCAAAAGGTTGAAAAGGCAGTTAGCCATTTTCAAACTTTGACTACTGAAGTGGACATACATCTATCGGTGGCTCGTAACCCCAGGATCAATCCTAAGCAGACTGCTGAGGTGACAATTTATGCTAACGGTAGCGTGATTCGGGCTGAAGAAAGCACGGAAAGCCTTTATGCTAGCATCGATTTGGTTGCCGACAAGATAGCTCGTCAACTGCGGAAATTTAAGGAAAAACGCCACGACAACAAGACCCAGAGTAGTGCCAAAACGGTTACGGTAGTTGAGGAACATCCTGTAGTAGCAGATCTGATTGGCGATCGAACTCCCGAACTTCCTGCTGAGGTTGTGCGGACTAAGTATTTTGCCATGCCTCCAATGACTGTGCAACAAGCTTTGGAACAATTGCAGATTATCGATCACGATTTCTATATGTTCCGTAATGCGGAAACAGGCGAAATTAACGTACTCTACGAACGAAAGACTCACGGCGGCTATGGAGTTATCCAACCGCGCCACAGCAACGGTAACGGTAATAGCAAAAATGGCAAAACTGCCGAAAGCGCTACATCTGAAAAATCGAGTGTTGCGAAAAGCTAGATAATTGCTGAGTGCTAATTGTTAATGGCTGCAAGCCGTTAACAAAAAAGGATTAAAGTCCTTACTACGAACCACGAGTTTTTAGTAAGGACTTTAGTCCTTTCTTGTTTTTTAAGATAGTGACTCTTAGTCAGGACTTGAGCGATGTTTCCTAGAGAAAATGGATAAACCATTATGCTATTGGAGTTAAGACAATTAAAGATTCAACCGGGTCAGCAATTACTGGTTGAGGATGTGAACTGGCAACAATTTGAAAGTATTTTGGCGGAATTGGGAGAACGTCGTGCTTCCCGACTTTCCTATAGTAACGGACGGTTAGAAATTATGGTTCCTCTACCCGAACATGAAAAAGCCAAAGAAATTATTGGCGACATGGTAAAAATTTTGTTGGAAACACGACAAATAGCATTTGAGTCGTTAGGTTCGACAACGTTGAAAAATGAACGCATGAGTCAGGCTGTCGAACCGGATACCTGTTTTTACATTCAAAATCAAGCAGCCGTTATCGGTAAAAATCGCCTCGATATGAGTGTTGATCCGCCCCCAGATTTAGCTATAGAAATTGATCTTACCTCTCGCACGCAGTTGGATAATTATCAAATTCTAGGAGTGCCGGAACTTTGGCGATACGCAAGGCGAGGGCTACAAATCAACGTCTTGCAAGCCGAACAATATATTGAGTCTGATGTTAGCCCCATTTTCCCCAATATACCGATTGTTCAACTGGTGAACCAGTACACTCAGCAGAGTCAAGTTGCTGGCAGAACCCCCGCTATTCAAGCTTTTAAAAATTGGGTACGGGAGAACCTCTAGTCTGAGAATTTCCGTTTTCACTAAAAACCCTTAGTTCGCAGTCAGGAATTTAGTTTTTTCTTGTTTTTTAGACAATGAGGGATGAGGACTTTCGTCCTCACTACCAACAATATATTTAAGCAAATCATCTAACTTTTGATGGTTTCTAAAGTTTTGAGTGCTTCTGCAACGTGTGCTTTGAAGTCTAACATGGAGTCAAAAATATGCTTGACAACGCCTTCTTTGTCAATGACATAAGTTACTCTACCGGGCATAATCCACAGGGTAGCTGGAACCCCGTACAATTGCCGAACTTTGTTGCCAGTATCACTCAACAAAGTAAAAGGTAACTGATACTTGGCCGAAAATTGCTGGTGAGACTGCTGCGAATCTTCGCTAATTCCTATGACTTCTGCACCTGCGTCTTTGAAGACTTCGTAGCTATCTCGAAAAGCGCAAGCTTGGGTGGTGCATCCGGGTGTGTCGTCTTTGGGGTAAAAGTAGACTATGACGTTTTTTTTACCTTTAAAATCTTTGAGGCTGACTGATGTGCCAGTTTGAGATAGTAAAGTAAAATCGGGTGCGGTGTCTCCTACTTTGACTGTCATGTTTTTTTAACTGAGTAACTCTGTTTGGGTGAAAATTTAACTTTTGTTATTGTACTGTCTTTTGTGACGAATAGTTCGTAGGTGCGATCGCCCAATTCGACAGCCTCCGATTTTTGCTTTCTCGCACTCCTAGAAAAAACCGTTGTTACCAAATCGAGATGCTTCCGACGATTCGCAGTTACGCGGATTAATTCGAGAGGCTTTTTTGAACCGCACATCCACGGGAATTAACGAAGATTCTGATTAACAATGGCAGGGGCGGCGCTGAAGCGTTACCACAAAGTTAGTTGTTATCGGCCTTTAGTTAAATTTTTTAATTCCCGCCAGATTGGAGGAATTTTGCCGGAGTGTGTGCGGGGCTGGGTGAGGATTCCTTGAGTGGGACTGAACAGCAATGATAACACAAAGAATCCCGATGCAACTAAAACTATTGCGGGCCCGGATGGCAAGTTATAAAAGTAGCTGAGATACATTCCGCTAATGCTGGAAATAACTCCGATTATTGCGCCTAAAATCATTACTTGATGCAGGCGAGTTACTAGGAGATAGGCGGTACTTGCGGGTGTAATTAATAGGGACAAGACTAGCACTACACCAACGGCTTTGAGGCTGGCAACTATTGTGAGGGCGATTAGTACCATCAGTCCGAAGTTGAGCAGGTTTACTGGCAAACCTGTTGCTTGCGCTCCTAATGGGTCGAAGGTGTAAAATAGCAGTTCTTTATAAAAGACTACTACAACTAATAAGACTACGGCGACAATGACGGCTGTGTCGATCGCATCTTCGACAGTCACGCCCAGGATGTTGCCGAAAAGAAAGTGGTTGAGGTCGATTTTGTTGTCTTTTTGGACGATCGTAATTAGGGTGATCCCGAGGGCGAAGAATGCGGAAAATACGATGCCCATTGCGGCGTCTTCTTTGATGGTCGATCGAGCTTTGATCCAAGCTATGATTACTGTACTCAAGACTCCGGCAATGAACGCGCCGATAAAGATATTTGCTCCGAGGATAAATGCGATCGCCAATCCGGGCAAAACCGAGTGGCTGATGGCGTCTCCGAGCAAGGCCAGCCGCTGTACCATTAGGTAGCTGCCGACGATCGCGCAGACGATGCCGACGAGAATGGCAATTACGAGCGATCGCTGCATGAATCCATACTGCAACGGCTCAATTAAGGTTTGTAGCATAAAATTATAACATCACAGTTAACTAATGACTAACAACCAAAGCAACCGGGTTTAATGGGAGATTGATCGTTGCCAAACCCAATATTACCCAAGAAACTGGCTTCAAAACCGTAACTCGTAGATTAATGACTGTTAGCTAATTAAGCGGCTTGTCCGGCAAAAAACATTACTTGTCCGCCGTAGGCGCGGTAAAGATTTTCTTGGGTTAGCACTTCTTGGCGGGAACCAGCGGCAATCAATTCTGTATTTAGCAAAATTAAATCGTCAAAATTAGTGATTGATTCGCCTAAGTCGTGGTTGACTACTAAGACGATTTTCCCGGCATTTGCTAGCTGGTGGAAGATGTCAAAAATGATATTTTGAGTTTTTTGGTCAACGCCGACAAACGGCTCGTCAAAGCAGAAAATAGCGGCTTCTTGGGCTAATGCTCTAGCTAGAAATACTCGCTGTTGCTGTCCGCCGGAAAGTTGTCCGATCGGTCTGTCTTTGTAAGCACTCATGCCTACTCTTTCTAAGGCATCGGCAGCGGTGCGGCGACTAGCTGCCGAAAAGCGGCGAAACCATCCGGCTTTTCTGACTCTTCCCATCATCACGACATCCCAAACCGTGGCGGGATAGTTCCAGTCAATTTGCGATCGCTGGGGCACGTAGGCTACTGTTTCGAGTCGATCGGCGATCGCTTCTTGGCCCCAGGTAACAGTGCCGCGAGCTGCCGGAATTAAGCCCAACATTGCTTTGATCAGCGTGCTTTTGCCGGCACCATTGGGGCCAATAATACCCGTCAGCCTTCCCGGTTTGACGGAAAGATTGATATCTCGGAGTGCCTCTACCGTGCGGTAGTTTACTGCTAAGTGCTTAACAGCGATAATTTCAGTGTCGGTAGCGCTGTCTTTGAGGTCGCAAACCATTTTAGACCAAGGATTCTCGTTGGGCAATGCGGCGGTATTCATGGGGGTGAGTCTATCTCCTTTTTATTAAGTTTACTGTAAAAATGAAAAGAATATGAAATCATCGGTAAATAGGAATAATCTGGAAGGCAGGAGAGGTAGATAATGCGACAGTGCCAGCTCGAAACCCCTCAAACCATAGGTTTGGCGGCGAAAATCTCAAATCGCTTAAAACTGATATCTTCTACCCTTCTCAATAACAGGCAAGATGCCTGTTCCACAAAGAGTGAGTCTTCCTGTGGGGTGGGCAAGATGCCCGCCCAGACAAGGGTTATTGAGAATGGTGCAAGATGTGAGTTAAAACCGACGGCAATTGTGAAGCAATCCGATAAAGGAGAGTTTAGCGGTGAGTCGGGGATTGAAACCGCCGCCCCTGGATGGGACAAGTCCAAGGCATTTTGGATTAGAACTATTGCTTGCGGCATTTTGACTGTGGGTTTATTTAGTTGTGCTTCAACCCAGGGCGATCGCCTATCTCCAGAGGCAGATGCTAAACCCAAGGTAGTTGCTACCAGCACAATTATTGAGGATTTGACCGATCGAGTAGCGGGAGGCGAAGTTCAGCTAACAGGAATTTTGCAGCCGGGAACCGATCCTCACGTTTACGAACCTGTGCCAAAAGATTCTCAAGCTTTAGAACAAGCTAACTTAATTTTATATAACGGTTACAATTTGGAACCGGGATTAATTAGGATGATGAATGCCGCCGGAATTAAGGCGCGGAAATTAGCAGTGGGGGAAGTTGTCAAGCCTTTGCTATTGAATAAAGAAGGCAATACCGTACCCGATCCGCACGTTTGGGGAAATGTGGAAAATGTAGTTCAAATGGTGGAAGCGATTCGGGAGGCACTAATCGAACTCTCGCCCGAAGATCGGGAGAAGTTTACCCAGAATGCTGTGAAACTTACTGAAGAGTTAAAACGTTTAGATAGTTGGATCGAACAAGAGATTAAAACTATCCCCGAAAATAAGCGCGAATTAGTAACAACTCACGATGCTTTTCAATATTACAGCCGCGCCTACGGATTGGGAAGTGCTGGAAGTTTGATCGGGATTAGTACGGAGGAACAGCCGAGCGCTCAAACGGTGCAAAAGTTAGTAGAATCGGTGAAAGCTGCCGGAGTTCCTGCTATTTTTGCCGAGACAACAATTAACCCGCAACTGATTAGAACAGTGGCGGAGGAAGCGGGGGTGAAATTGGCGGCGCAGCAACTTTATTCGGATTCGATTGGGGCGCCCGGAAGCGAGGGCGATTCTTATGTGAAAATGATGTCGGCTAATACTCGCACCATCGTCGAAGCTTTGGGGGGAAAATCCACGCCTTTTGAAGTTAGCAAGTAGCAAGTAGGGTGCGTCGGAGGAGTTTTATTTTCTCTGCGGATAGGGTGACAGCTAGCTGACGCAGCCTACAAGTTTCAGTAGGCTTGCATTGCATAAGTCTTTGATTGATACAGAAACCGCAGATGCAAGGCAGATAAACACAGATAAACTCAGATTATTGAAGGAATTGAAAGCTTGGGAATGCAAGAGGTCTAGTTTACCTGCTTCGACAAAATTAAATTGAGCACGTTCAACTCGTTGGAACTTAAAAGATATTTATCTGTAAAAATCTTTTCTCGACTTTGTTCTAAACTGTAGCTTCTAAACACGATAAACGGGAATTCGTGATACTTGTGTCCGATCGGCATTACACTATCTACAGGGTAGATCGATCGCACGTAAGCCGACAAAATATCCCGAAACATCCGATCCTCCGGTTCCTCCAACCTGGTGTCAGCAAAATACTCCTGCATTTCCTCCCCGCTAACGAAGGCAAACAGCGGTATGGCATAATAGCGATCGAACTGCTGACTCTGCTCTTCAAAATACTGAGTTTTCTCCACATCGCCGTTGAGAAACTGCAAAAGCTCGATCACACCTCCCTTAATAGCCAATTGTAAATTCTCAGGGGAAGATTTGCTATCCCTGATGCGCTCCATGTTTTTCAACAACTGAGCATCTACACATTTCCTAATTTCATCATTTAGTCGTATCTGGTATGTTTCCAGCAAACTTTGATTAGCCAAAGGCACCAATAACAAACTACCACAAACATGACCAATCTCTAGATTACCACAACTCAGCAAACCCTCAAGAGGATTACACATCTGCAAAAACTTGCGATTAAAATCCTCCCGCATTTCCAGGTAAGAATCGCCCGTTACACGAGACTTATCAGAATTTGTCAAAACAAACTCCCCACGACTCAAAAGCTTTTCCAGCCCCGTATAAACCTCCTGTAGCAACTTATTTCCTGGGTTGCTGCGGTGTTCGCTTTTCAAAATTTTAATTAAAGAAGCAATCTTGCTAGTAAAAGTATCGCCCACAGCAGAAATTGACTTCCCGCCAATCGGAATCATCAAAAACTTTTCCCTACCCAAACATCCATATCCCACAATCCGCGTCATCACCGCCGTCTTCAGAATTAGCAGCAAATTCAACAAACTCAACTTGCTTTCCTGTAGCGAAAGTTCCGCATCATCTGCATAGTAAACCGCTGTATCAGACAAGTAAAAAACCAACTCCTTAGCTTCACCATCCAGCGTATTACCATTCTCATCTTCCCCGCGCCCGCGATAAATCACCTGAATCACTTCCATCAGATTTTTCTCAATCTGAAAGGGGGGAATATCCACTAAAATATGCTTAGTTTTCGGGAAAGACAAGCCGCGACTTCCCGATGCAGTCATAAGGATTACTTTAACTTGATTTTTGCACTCATGTATTTTTTCTTTTTCTTCTTCCGAGATATTCGCGTGGACTTCCAGATAATCGTTATAGCGCTTAAATTCTCGCTCATTTTGAATTTTATTAATCAACTCTGCCAATCTTCGCTTATCCTGAATGTAAACGATTATTTGTTCAACTCCCGGTATTTCTAACCGCTGATTGATATCTTCAATTATTTCCGATTGTACCCGTTTTACTAAATTATTCTTGGGATTTAAAGCAGTATCTTCAGTAAACTTGACAGCCTCTACAAATACCTTATAAGTTATCTCTAAACTGCTAGCGGGATAGGAATTCGTATTGATAACTTTAGCAGCTAATCGTTTGAATTCAAAAGGAGTCACCTGTAAGGATGGGATTTCCTCGGAATTTTTGGGTAGCTTTTTGAAATAAATTTTATCCGGTTCCGGTGACGTATCATTGAGGTGTTGTTTAATCACATCCGGGTCAACAATCGAAGCATCGGCTACAATAATTTTAGTATTAAAACCGTGTTTTGGGTTGTGCAACTCATATTTGTTAAGCAGCCTACCAATTCCATGTAAAAACTCAATGCCACCGTCGTCTCCGGTAATTTCATCGATCATAATGAAGATGTGTTTGAGGCGGCTGGAGATTTCTTGCATTTTAGGAGAAATAACTTCTTTGTTCCCCTTGTTGTAAGCATCCTGAAATATTTTCTCTAAATGCTGGAGGGTATTTTTGCCAGTTTCTGTCACCTTCAAAGACTGAATAGAAACTGTAGCCACGATATTGTTCGATGTTTGACGATTGATGAGGGAATATATTCCCTCACAAACGCTATTTAGCCCTCCATGCTTTTTGCCAATCCTAGGTTTAGTTACTGTTTCTCCTTTCCTTTGAAGTTGCGGCTTGTGAGATTGGTTACGCTGTATTTTTGCACCGTCGTTGATAAATTGGACAGTTTTTTGTGAAAAATCTTCGTGATGATTATTGGCGACGTAGTTGACGGTACATTCTCCAAAATTGCTATCTATAATATCAGAACTTGAGTTAATACAAAATAATCTGTTGTCGCACAACAAACCAGTCTTTTTATCTCGGAATTTCTCGATGATATCTAAGTTTACTTGCTTGCGGGGACTGACGTAAAGGAATAAGAAACCGTCCTCGATATGGGTTTTGAGGAAATTGGCGATCGCAGTTGTTTTTCCAATTCCCGGATTCCCAGTCAAAAAGACGTAAGTTTCCTCAGATTGCAGTGCTTTGACTATCAATTGAGCGTGAGCATTTCTCAGATGTAATCCGCGAGAAATTTGCAAGTCATCGGCCAATTTATCTGATATAATATCAATGGAATTGACAAAGTTATCCATCCGCTCTGTATGACATACAGGTGCGACATTTTTGCCAATTGTTAACAAATCGGTGACAAATTTTTTGCCATTCTGAAAACTGTAACCTGCGTTAAGTTGGATCGCATCTAAAACTTCGGCGCGAGCATCGTTAATTTCTTTGTTTTTCGCTTCCTGCTGGTAAATTTTGGCACAATTCGCCAAGATGTCAATTTTATCACTGCGGAGGGAAATTGCGCTGATTGTCCGATCGCTATAACCGACAACATTCAACAAAACATCAGCATCATGAGGAATAATATTAGTTGTTTGCAGAAAACCGTAGAAGCTGTGAGCGTAGCTACCAGCCTGAATCAACTTAGCGCTTTCCTTATCCTTATACTTAAAAGCCGTAAAATAGCGGTTTAAACCCTCCGAAAAGTCAATACCTAAAGTGCTAGTATCGATTCGCAGATTAGAAAAAACACTTTTCGATCGCAAATAGCTAATTTCTCTGAGCAAAGACTTCCGCATCACCTCTATTTCGTTGAGATTATCGACTTTTTCCGAAGTCAACGGAGGAGTAAACACAGACAAATCAACGCACAGGATTCTAAAATCCTTACCATTTTGCAACAAAATCAAGGTATCAGCTTGCAAAAACTCGCCTTTTTTCTTGTAGCGGCGGATGTAGGAGTTAATCTCATCGTCTGAGAAATTTGGTTGCGCTGTTTCAAACTGAGATAATACTTTCTTAAACGCTTTAAAAACTTCTGTCTCATCGTCATTCTGGGTTCTAATACTGTTAGCACAACTCAAACTGCACTGAAAATACAAGATTTGCGATAACTTTAAATTCCAGCCCGTAGATGTGAGGTACTCCCGGAAGAAATTCAACCCACCAATAAAGCCTTTTTGGACAAAAAATAGACTCCACTTCTCAAGAATTTTAGCATCCAAACTACCGAGGAGATTAGCTTCCCTAGTTATTTCCGCCATCATCTTCGGCAATTCTAGTTTCTGTAAATCAAGACGGTATGAATCACCAAAATTGTGAGCTATATTTTCACGCTGAATATACGCCAGAATCCCAATATTAAATCCCACCTCAAACAGCCGTCCAAAATCTTCACCAATCATGATTAATACCTCCGTTATCCACATTCAAGACGTCTCTTACCTTATTCAAAAATGCCAGGGAATTAAAATCCGCACTACCCCTAGCATGACTAAATATAGACAAAGCACCAACCGATTCATCGCCAATAATTCGCTCGTAGGGGTCAAGTTTTAAACTAATATTGTGACGAGCTTCATACCGAGAAAAGTGGAATATTGTTAGATAATGTAGCAAAGTATTTTTGATTGCACCATCATAAATCAAACCTTCACGAATATCTTGATCGTCTAGGATACCTTGATAGATATTCAACAGAGTCGAGTAGGAAATGACACCGTTATAAAAGTTCTTTTCCTCCCTGACTCTAATTCCGTTAAACAAGTTGAAAAACATCACAGCTTGGTGACTGGTATCTGCAAACAAGCTTTCAAGCTCCATTGCATCCTGAATGTAAAAGGATTTTCCCCTATCGCCTAGGAAACTGCGGACATAGTATTTATCAAAAAATATCGGATAAATCTTGATATCTCGCCTCTCTCCCTTCAAAGTTCGGAGAAGTTTTTTGGACATGAAAAACAATTCCTCATCTTCCTCAGTCTGAGTAATATGCAGCGTACTCATGTAAGGTGTTTGCGAAATATATGCGAAATTCCGATATCCTTGCTGATAAAGCTGACTCATTGCATCTTCAAGGATTAACGGCTCAGAATAAAGACGGCTGACACTGTAATTCTCGGAAAGAGTTTTCAGCATTTCGACTTGAATTGTACTGTCATCTAGGCGATTAATGCCGACAATTTCTCCGATTAAGCAGGCTTGTCTTTGGAAGCGGTTTTGATTGCTTCTTTTCGCATCACTATCCCGGCTGGAAATGACAATAATTGCCAATTTATCCAACTCAGGAGCTAGCTGTACATTATCATCGAGTCGAAACTTTTTAGGAAGGATTGAATATAGGGAACTCAAACCGTTACGAATTGTGTAACCATTGGGCGTTTTTCTAATCCGAAATCCTTGAGAAGTTGAGCGTTGTTTTTCACTCAAAACATGAGACAATGTTTTAGAAAGGTTAGCCATAAATTTTTCTGACGGCGAAGGGTTTTTGTCGTCGCCTTCGTGAAGTCTCACCATCGGAATAAATAAGTTGTCTGCAGTATTTTCAAGCAATATCCTCAGACAGATATAGGACAGCAGCAGCATGGCAAACTTATAGACAAAAATCGCGGCAGGTTGTAAACCTTTATCACCGCTGTCTAGTCGTCTGTCGTCGTAGGGAAACACAACTAATTTTGTCTGAAAATGTTTTTCGTAGATGGCTCTAGAGCGATCGGCTTTAGGTGCAGAAAGTAAAGGCAACACATCGACATCTTTGATATTGTATTCCATGGTGAAATTTTGGCGTTCATCAGTAGGAAAATAGCGGACATCTTCTATGGTGATATTGACTGGTAGCTGACAAATAGAGCTTTCATCGACACTAGGATCTTTGACGGTAATATAATGGAGCGTTTGCTTGTAATTTCGCTCCATAATTTCATTAAAAAATTTAGGAGTAGTCAAAATATTGTCAATATCTTCTACCAGACCTATTTTGAGGTTTACGTGTCGCGTTTCTGTGCGAATTGGTAAAATTGTTTGACGTTCCAGAAAGCCTTTTAGCATTATTCTCAGATGGTTGATTTTAGATTTAACATTTACTTCGTTAAACCTCTTCACAAAATTTCGGAAAAGTCTTCTTTTTATTTCGTCATTGTCACGACCCAATACATTTTTGATGACTTGCTCAAAACCAGAAATAGGATTAAAGTCAATTTCTAATTCAGGGTTGTAATTTTCCGTTCCAGGAGTGTGGGTAGATGCAAAGACAAAGTGATATAACAGTGCTATTTTTAATAGCTTACGTACAAATATTTCGCTATTAGCATCTTCGGCCAATTCTGCTTGATGTTCTTCACTGTCTGGATGTAGCAGATTCAGATAATACTCAAATACATCTTTTCCACCGCGCGCTTGAACTTGATTATCAAATTTAATTTTCAGCCCAAAGATAAACTTGCGTTCGTTACGAGCATTGTCGGTACTTTCTCCCAAGTAACCTGATACAATAGGAATAATTGGCAGTGCATCTAGGACTTCTGCCCTCGCGAAAATTTCTCGGTAATTAACTCGAACACCAGCATAATTAACCTCGTAATCACCATCGGATTTATTTGGATCGTTGATGTAATCTTCTATCAATCTGAGGCGGCGAATCAAGTCTTGTAAATAGATGATTCCTACGGTATCTGTACTGCTAGCGCGAATGTGTTCTAGCAGATAGTCCAAATAAATAATCTTAGATTCTTTGTTAATTTTCCCCAGAGTTTCTTTATCTACCAGTCGGATTAATTTGTGAAAATCAGAGTCTGGATTTTCAACCATCTCATCAAGACGATGCTTAAGTCCTTGTTTATCATCGTTAGTGTCGGCATTTTCATTAATATAGTTTTCCAAACCTTTTTTTAGTTCTTGTTCAAAAATATCAGTATTTCGGACTGTAACGGTCAATTTATGCAATTTTAAAGCTGCATGGCTTCCAGTACCTCGGCTTTCCAAAGTTAGCCTTTCTTTTTCTAAAGAAGGGTGGCGGGTGCCAAAATCGTATTTAAAGCCTAACTCTTGGCCGCTTCCCCGAAAAGAGGGTGAGTCTAAGGGACTAATCAAACTAGCGACAAACCTTTCAATCGAGGTATTTTGAGGCAGTTTAGATTCTAAGTGCTGCAGCAAAGAGTTTTGGATTTTTCTAACTTGACTGCCAAAATGCTCCTCAATTTCCGGCGGTAAATTAACAGTGGCAGAATCTGCTTGGGGTTCAAAAGAACCCAAGGGTTGCCGCACTTGCTTGTTGGAAACATCCGCAGCAATGGTGTCAATATCAATTAGCAAGCGGCGGCTGTCTTCTGATACGCTAAACGGGTTTTTAGTCTGCAATGTTTCTAAAATCTTGTCCAGCAAATCGCCATAGTCTACAGGAACTAAATCGTCGTCGCCTAGTCCTAAGATGTTCACCCGGTTAACTCCTTTAAAAGGCTTGAATCCACTCTTTGATTTCGTATTCTGTCCAAACCTGATTTACCCAATAAGGATCGGTTTCAACTAATTCTCTGACTTGGGCTTCGTCTTCCGCTTCGTAAATTGCAAAAACTTTTTTTAAATCTTTGGTTGGCCCGATCGTACTTAGCACACCCGATTCCTTCTGCTTAGCCAATCCGGCTAAATGAGCGTCTCGAAACGGAGCGCGTTTTTCTAGAACGTCTTCGCAGTAACTTCCCCACATCACATACTTGGTCACGGTTTTGAGCCTTGGATAAATTTGTTTTAAATTTATTTTACAATAAATGTAGCAGGATTTGACGAGTTTTTTTATGATCAAATTGATTAACCGCAGAGGGCGCAGAGGTCGCTGAGGAATAGAGGGGAAGAAGAGAGAGGTTTGTTAGAGAGAAGGAGGTTACTATGACTTTATTAGACATTCCTCTGCTGACAGTTCAAGAATAGGACCGGATGACGGAAATTGGTATTTTTGACGAAGATGAACGGGTGGAATTACTAGCAGGGCAGATAGTAAAGAGGGCAGCAAAGGGAACAGCTCACGGTGCGGCGATTGCGCGCACGAAGATATTACTGAATAACCGTTTAGGAGAACAGATTTTTGTGCGGCTGCAAGACCTGGTTCGGATGAATAATTACTCGCAACCTGAACCGGATATTTCTGTAGTTATACCAGATCCACTTTACTATGAAGACCAGCATCCAATTCCTTCAGAAATTTATCTGATTATTGAAGTTGCCGATACTACGCTGAGAACGGATTCCGGGATTAAAGCGAAAATTTATGCTGAGTCGGGAATTACTGATTATTGGGTTTTGGATGTGAATAATCGGCAGCTCCACGTTTTTCGAGAACCGAGTCAGGATGGTTATCAAAGTCGGGTGATTCTTGGGGATGGTGATAGTATTTCTCTTTTGCGGTTTCCTGATTGTTCTTTTTTTGTGCGGGAGATGTTGCTGCCATTGGTGTCAATTTAACGCTTTTTCCCTGAGTCCGGCAGGGGTTGAAACCCCCGCCTCAAAGCTGAAGTCCTCTCAAGAAGAATGAAGAGTTCATTAGTTAGCAATTATGCACTTTAGACGGCTTTATTGCAAAAATTTGATATTCTTCGCTTTGCTCAAAATGGCAAATTTACCTTGTAATCCGTAAGTCTTGTTAGTCCTCTTGAGAGGACTTTAGCTTTGAGCCAGGGAATTCATTCCCTGGCGGCCTCCATTGGTGGCTGACGGCCTCTTTAGCTTCTTAGGCTGACACCGAATTTCTCAACTAAAACATCGCGAACTTTTTGTTGTGCCGGTTCGACATCGGTTTCGCTCAAAGTTCGATCGCCCGCGCGGTAAACTAACCGAAAAGCCAAACTCCGCTGTCCCGCCGGCACGTTGTCGCCCCGATATTCGTCAAACAGTTCCACCGAATCCAGCAAACTACCCGCCGCCTTTTTCATCGCACTCTGCATCTCAACAACGGGAACTTCAACCGGTGCGAAAAATGCAATGTCTCTGTCAGAAGCGGGGAAACTCGAATAACCGGCGAATTTGCGAGTTAAGTGGTTCGATCGCCCTAATTCACCCAACAGCACCGCTAAATCTAATTGAAACACGTAAACCTGCTCAGGCAAATCCTTTTCTTGCTGCAATTGCGGGTGCAACTGTCCAAAAACCCCTAAATGTTTCCCGTTTAACGATAACGCAGCCGTGCGGCCAGGATGCAAGCGTGTATTAGAGGAATCGCTTTGATATTCCACCGACAAACCCAACTCCTGAAACGCGCTTTCCAAGATACCTTTTGCCTCAAACCAACTCAAAGGTCGATCGCGCCCTCCCTGCTGCCATTTCCACACAGTCGGATCGCCGCCAATAATCCCCGCAACTGCATCGGCTTCCTTCATGGCATCCCCATCTTTCCAGAAAATGCGGCCGACTTCAAAACCGTTTAGCGCCCCATTTCCCTGTTCCAAATTGTACTGGAAAGCATCAATCAAACCCGACAGCATTTCTGTCCGCAAAGCCGAATACTCCACAAACAGCGGATTCGCCAGCACAACCTGATTTTCTCCCTCAGTTTTCACCAAAGAATAGTGCATCAACTCGGTCAAACCTGCCGCCCGAAAAGCCGATCGCACATTCCGAATTGCCGCATATTCCGCTGACAAATAACCAGGTTCAGTTTTGCTAGGCAAAGTATCGCAGAAATTGTCATAACCGTGGAGTCTGGCAACTTCTTCAATTAAGTCAATTTCCCTTTCTAAATCCCGGTAACGGTAAGGAGGCACAGTCACATTCCAAACCCGTTCTTTTTCAGTCGGAACAACTTCGCATCCCAAGGCTGTGAGAATATTTTTTACCTCTTGCGGTTCCAGATATTTAGAACCGCCCGTTTCTCCTCTTTTCAACTGCCCTAAAACCAGATTTACTCGGTCTAAACGCAATTTGAGCGATCGCGAAAAACTCAAATCCTCGCCGGAACTCGCCGTTTTCTGCACCGTCGCAGTGCCTCCAGCCAACTCCAAAATTAGGGCTACAGCGCGGTTGCAAGCCGTCGCCAAAGCCGCCTGATTCACCCCCCGTTCGTAGCGGATCGATGCCTCGCTCCGCAGGCCTTGAGCGCGCGCAGAACGGCGAATCGTTGCCTGGTCAAAAATCGCCGCTTCCAACACTAAATTTTGCGTTCCTTCGTGAACTTCCGTGTCTTCTCCACCCATTACTCCAGCTAAGGCAACAGGTTTGTCGCTAGCAGTAATTAACAGATTTTGAGCTTGCAAATTGCGGTTTTGCCCGTCCAAAGTTTTGAAGGATTCCCCTGTTTTGGCAAAGCGGACGCCGATGCTGATATCTGGAGTACCGGTGAAAGATTGCAGGCGATCGCGATCGAAAGCGTGCAGCGGTTGTCCCCATTCCAATAAAATGTAATTAGTCACGTCAACCACATTATTAATTGGTCGCACTCCCGCCGCCTGCAACCGCTGCTGCAACCAAGCTGGAGAAGCACCAATTTTCACACTTTCAATTGCCGTGCCGATGTAAATCGGGCATCCTTGCGGTTCCGATATTTCTACTGCCAAACCAGGACTTTCTTTGCCCTCAATCGCAACACCATTCGCTGCGGGAATTCTCAAACTAGCCCCAGTCAGCGCCGCCACTTCTCGCGCTACACCCACCATGCTCAAAGCGTCAGCACGGTTGGCAGTTGCTGTCAAATCTAAAATCACGTCATCTAAACCCAAAAGCGGGCGAATATCGCTGCCCAATTCGGGATTTTCTAACTCGAAAATGTGAATGCCGGCTGACTCTTTAGATAGTCCCAATTCCGCCAGAGAGCAAATCATTCCTTCGGAAGGAACGCCGCGCAATTTAGCCGGTTTAATCTTTAAATCAATAGTCGATAAATAAGTGCCGACAACAGCGACAGGCACGTAAATGTCTGCCCTAGCGTTCGGTGCGCCGCAAACAATATTCAAAGCTTCACCAGAGCCGACATCCACTTGACAAACTCTCAATTTATCTGCATTCGGATGCTGTTCGCAGGCGATGATTTTGCCCAAAACTACGCCGCTTGCCCACGGGCGGCGGTCTTCGATTTCTTCAACTTCAAAGCCTGCCATTGTCAAAGTTTCGGCTAATTCTTCCGGCGATATTGCCACATCCACCAATTCCTGCAGCCACTTTAGAGAAATACGCATAATTTAGATCAGTAGTTAGTTGTCAGTGCTCTGTAGTTATTAGTCATTAGTCGGCGCCGACGGGCTACGACTTTTGAGTCCCAGAATTTATTCGGGAAAGCTTTTCATAGCATACTAATTTAAATTTGTCAAGACTGTTATGGTACACATCAGCAAAAACGAGGGCTCGCCCCAAAGGTAGATGTCTACTGGGGGATGAGTAGCATTCTCATTCAGAGAATGAGGTATGCTAGATACATCTAACAACGCAAAAAGCACTTAAGTTTAGAAAGACTTTACACAAAAAAGCACAACTTTAGCAAGTCTTTAAACTATCTTCAAGGATAATCAACCGAAAAAACTCAAACCAGCGAGATAATCAAAATAGGGAAAAGATATCGGCATAAAAGACTTAGGTGCAATTCCAATTCGCAATCGAAGGCACGGCTTGCCGAAAACTGATAGATTAGTATGTCTACCAGAAGCAGGAACAGGCTATTTGTGCAGTCGAGCGACGCTGACAAGATCAGAACAACATAGGCAAACTCAATCAATATGAGCTACTGCGTAAATCCGGGCTGTCCCCATCCTCAAAACCCTGCTGACTCTATTCTTCAGTGTCAGACTTGCGGTGCGCGGTTATTGCTGCGCGCTCGCTACCGAGTCATTGAACCCTTAGGGCAAGGAGGTTTTGGAGCTACATTTCTGGCAAAAGACATCTCATTGCCCGGTCAACCGAGTTGTGTAGTCAAGCAACTGCGACCCAGTAGTTTGTCGCCGCGAGTTTTAGAAATGGCGCGGGAATTATTTAAGCGAGAGGCGAAAACCCTCGGCCAACTGGGCGACCACCCGCAAGTACCGAGGCTGCTAGACTATTTTGAAACCGAACAGCAATTTTACTTAGTTCAAGAGTATGTTAAAGGCTCGACTTTGAAACAAGAAGTCAAGCACTCAGGCCGTTTCAACGAATCGGATGTTAAAAATTTTCTATTAGAAATTCTGCCAGTAGTGCAATATATCCACAGCCAAGGAGTAATTCACCGAGACATCAAACCCGCAAATATTATTCGCCGAATTCAAGACGGTCACTTAGTTCTGATTGACTTCGGAGCGGTAAAAGACCAAGTTAGCCAAACAATATTATTAGACCCCGCCGACCAAAGCGCCAACACGAAATTTTCAGTCGGCACATTTAGTTTTGCTCCCCCGGAACAAATGGCGCTGCGGCCGATATTTGCCAGCGACATCTACGCAGTGGGTATGACTTGCTTGTACTTGCTGACAGGAAAATCGCCCAAGGATTTAGATTTTGATGGAGTAACCGGCGAAATTGTTTGGCAGCCCCACGTTCAGGTGAGTCCAAATTTTGCGCGGATTCTCGATAAAATGCTGAAGCCGATGGTTGGCCACCGCTTCCAATCGGCAGCAGATGTCCTCAGAGCTCTCTCGGGCCAATTTGAAGACCCAAGTCTGATGGATGGCTTGGCAACTCAATTCAACGCCTCTTCTCGTACAGTTGAAGAACCGACAATATTTAATGACGAGGGTTCTTCGTGGTCACGGCCTGAGAGCAAAATTAATCAAGATTTACGATCGAACCACACCCGCGCTGGTAGAACTTCCTTCAGCCAATCTGGGAACACGGGGATGCAGCCGAGAGTTTCCCGGACTCTGGCTGAGTCCGGCAGAACTTTCGGAACGGTTGGACCTTCTAGCGACAATTTAGCAGCGTCAAAGCTATCGAAAGTTGCTCCTAAGTGGGATACCAACAGCTTGCGAGCGGCATATTTTAAAGGCAAGCGCGATTTTGCTGACTGCGAACTGTCGGGTTTGCAACTGCAAAAAGCGCAGTTAGCGGGGGGAAATTTTTATCAGGCTAGGTTGGTGAAAGCAAATTTGCAAGCAGCGGATTTGTCGGGGGCAAATTTGGGTCACGCGAGGTTAATTCAGGCGAATTTGCGAGATGCTAATTTGACTGAGGCTTATTGCAGCACTGCCAATTTTGAAGGGGCGGATTTCCGAGGTGCTGACTTGACGGGGGCTTATTTGACTAAGGCGAATTTGCGGGGAGCAAATTTGTGCGGGGCGAATCTTACGAACGCTACAGTTTCTGAGGAACAACTGGCAATGGCAAAGACCAATTGGCTTACTGTTAAGCCGGATGGCAAGCGGAGTTTTGGATTTTAATAGAAGGAAGAAGGAAGAAGGAAGAAGGAAGAAGAAAAAATGCTCCTACTCTCCCACTCTCCCAGTCGTCCACTCTCCCCACTCCCCACTCCCCCAGTCAGGTGAGTCGTCAGGAGGAAGCTCGATCGCCCCAAAGCCGCCTAAATTAAAAACTAGGAATGGAGGATTCGATCGCACCTAAACATGAAACTGCTCAACCCCCGCACTCGAACGCTTCTGTACACGGGCATCCTGGCGCTGGCCTACTTTGTTACCGGAAAACTCGCAGCGTCGATGCTGGGACTGGTGAAAGCCGAACCCTCCCCCGTGTGGCCGCCCGCCGGTATTGCTCTAGCGGCACTGCTACTGCATGGGCGACGGATGTGGCCGGGAATTGTCCTCGGTTCAGTGCTGTTAAACTCTACCGGGGGTATACCGTCGGCTGTCATTGTCACATCGGCCTTTAGCGTCACCCTGCAAGCGCTGGCTGGAGAGGCTTTGCTGACTTGGAGCGGATTTTCTACCAAACTCGATCGATTGCGAGATGTTCTGGCTTTAGTGGCGGGCGCTGTCATCGGGTCTACTTTGGTCGGTTCTATCCTCGGCAACTTGGGAACGTGCATTTTTGGTTGGGCTCAGTGGAGCAATTTCTCTCGCAACTGGTGGACTACGTGGCTCGGAGACGGCATGGGAATTTTGATTGTGACTCCCGTGCTGCTGACTTTGAACCACGCCGTTAATAGTTTTAAATATCCACTAAAACTGAGATGTTTCATTATTCTTAATTACTTGTTTAGGAACAGCCAAGATGCCTGTTCCACAAGAGATGAATTTGATTGTAGAACAGCCAAGATGCCGGTTCTTGAAAATGGTGTAAAATGTGAAATTAAACCGGGGATTATTTCAAGTTTAAAAGCATTTTTTAACTGGGGGAATTACCCACCAAAACTTACAAATTATTCAAGCCGATTTTCTGCACCGGAAAACCGCTATAACCTTATATTTTTAATTATTAATTATTCAGAAATAGCGCTTTGGCTGACTCTTTTGCTGAGCGTAAGCTGGCTGTTTTTTTGCTCTAAAATACAGGCGGAGATCGCTCAGTATCCGCTGGAGTATCTGCCTTTTCCTCTAATAGTTTGGGCCGCCCTGCGGTTTCAACCGGCGGGAGCGATTTTTGCTTATTCGATCGTGTCTTACATCGCGATTTGGGGAG
Organism: Microcoleus sp. Pol1C5; assembly: GCF_036701115.1. Classification (NCBI taxonomy): domain Bacteria; kingdom Bacillati; phylum Cyanobacteriota; class Cyanophyceae; order Oscillatoriales; family Microcoleaceae; genus Microcoleus; species Microcoleus sp. Pol1C5. The sequence continues at coordinate 71,865 of NZ_JAUBQE010000037.1, forward strand.
CAGTACAGGGAGGCGGCCCCTTTTTGGCCAAAAGCGATAATCTCAAACAGGCGGTTTTATTTTTACAAGCTTTTACCGGTACGATCGCCCTTGTGGCTCTGATGTTGGCCGCCGCCGTAGCAGAACGCCAGCAAGCGCTGGTGGAGGTGCGCCGCACGGCCGCCATGCTGCGCGATCGCGAAGCTAGTTTAGCCAACGCTCAGCGCATCGCTCAGTTGGGAAATTGGGATTTAAATTGCGCCGCCCTCACAGCAACTGACAACTGCCAAGAATCCGCTGAAGATCGTAGATCCCATATCGAATTGCGGTGGTCAAACGAACTTTACCGCCTCTTGGGTTTTGCTCCTGGAACTGTCAAACCGACACCAGAAGTTTTTTTGCAGGCCGTACATCCAGAAGACCGAGAATTGGTGGCGCGATCGCAGCGCCAAGCTATGTTTGAGCGCACACCCTATTGCATTAACTACCGAATTGTGCTGCCAGACGGTTCCGAACGCACTGTCTGCGAACAGTCAGCCATTCAGTCAGGGGCGATCGCCGCCACAGTCCAAGACGTTACCGAACGCCACCGCGCGGAAACCGCTTTGCGGGCGTCCTCCGATCGCGATCGCTTGCTCTCCGAAATCGCCCTGCGAATTCGCAACTCCCTCGACCTCGAAGAAATTCTCAACACTACTGTTGCCGAAGTCCGGCAATTTTTCAAGGCAGACCGCGCTTTCATCGGTATTGTGGACGCGGACGGGGTAAATCTTCCTAGCCCGGTGTACGGTAAGGTTGTGGCCGAGTCTGTGGGTGCCCAATGCCGTTCTCTTTTGGGGTGGGTACTCGCTGACGAGAATCACCTCGAAAGCCAGAAAACTTTTTATGCTAACAACCGCGTCCGATCTATCTCCGATACTGCTAGCGTTCAACTCAGCGTTCCAATTGCCCAATTGTACAGCGACTATCAAATTCGCGCGACGTTAAATGTGCCGATCGTGCTGGGGGATGAATTGTTCGGGATCTTGGCCGTCAACCAGTGTTCCGGGCCCCGCCAGTGGCAGGAATTTGAAATTGATTTGTTGGAAAAACTCGCTACCCAAGTGGCGATCGCTCTCCAGCAAGCCCAACTTTTGCAGCAGGTAAAAGCTCTCAATGCCAACTTGGAATCTCAAGTGGAGGAACGCACCCGCCAACTACAGCAAAAAATGCACGAGTTGGAAGAAAGCAACCGCCTCAAAGACCTATTTTTGCACGCAGTTTCTCACAATCTCCGCACTCCTGTTATGGGAATGTTAATACTGCTGAAAAATTTGCTCAACAAATCGGCATCTGATTCTCTACAAGATGTTCCGGTTTCTAGATCGATTTTGCAGCGCATCGTTCAGGCCAGCGAACACCAGTTGACTATGGTTAATTCCCTGCTCGACGCTCACGCTAGCGAGGTCAAAGGTATTGTTCTCAATACTGTACCGCTGCATTTGCCGTCTTTAGCTTCAGCCATTGTTGCCGATTTAGAACCGATACTGACCAAAAACCAAGCAACTTTGACTCAGGAAATCTCGGCGGATTTGCCACAAGTCAATGCCGATCGCCAACACTTGCAGCGGGTGCTAGAAAATCTGTTGACTAATGCTATTAAACACAATCCTCCGGGAGTCAATATAACTTTTAAAGCCGAGGTAATTGAAGTTGAAACAGTGCTAAGTTATGAAGAAAATTTACAGCCTTTAACATCGCCCAATAATCCGCTTGCCCGCTGTATCGCTAACCGGATATCTGCTGCGGGCGATCGTCCTAGGATCGGCGAGACAAACCAGAAAAATCAGGAAACCCTGGCCAAATTCAACCTTGACGGCAGTTGCAAAATGCCCCGCTATCAGGGCCAAATTGGCAATATCGGCAGCAAATTGCCCGGAGTCACCGTAAAAATGGTTCGCTGTACTGTAACAGATAATGGAGTGGGAATCAGTGCCAAACAGCGGGAATCTCTATTTGAACTTTACGTTGACGACCCTAATAGCCGACAATTAACAGGGCTGGGTTTGGGATTGTACCTCTCCAAGCAAATTATCAAAGCTCACGGCGGCGAAATTGGCGTCGAAAGCACTCCCGGCGGTGGTTCGACTTTCTGGTTTTCGCTACCTGTTGTCAACTCGGACGATCGATCTTTGTCAATATAAAATATAAAATCTAAAATCTAAAATGCTATGAACTATTTGGGCAATGCAAAATCCGTTCAGGCGTTAACGGTTTACGAGGTGTGGCGCGATCGCTTCCTCCGAGAGCGGCTGCGCCCTGCAGTCGGAATTGCAATCTTTTTTGCCTTCACAATAACGCTCTATTTTCTAGGCGAAAGATTCTTTGCTCGCCAGGAGTTTAAAAGTGTTTATTTGTACACGAGCGCTGCTGTAGAACTGGGTTTGTTGACCTGTTTTGTGTTGCAAAAAACCTCCTTCGGACAGCGCTATCCCGGTTTGCTATTTTTGGCTTTTTCGTGGTCGCTGACGGTGGTTGTACAGCTTGGACTAGCTGTCGCACAAGCCGGGGAATTACCAATTTTTACCTGGATTTTAGCGTTTCTGATCCAAGCTACGTTGATGCCCGTCCGCTGGCGCCTCCACCTGATTTCTCAACTCGGCGTTTTGTGTTGCCACGTCGGGATAAATTTGGTTTTAAATCTAAGTTTTGCTAAGTATACTCCTTTTAAGTTGACCGGGTTGTACTTATATTTGTTTTGGATTTGTTTGATTTGCGATTTGTCGGTTTATTGGTACGAATGTCTGCAACGGAAAGAGTTTAGTACCAGGCGTGAGTTGGAATCTGCTTACCAGCAGTTGGAGGTGGCGGAGGCGAAGTACCGCAGCATTTTTGAGAATGCGGGCGAGGGCATTTTTCAAAGCACTCCCGATGGCCGCTACATTACTGCAAATCCAGCTTTGGCGCGGATTTACGGCTGCGATTCCCCGGAAGAAGTGACGGCAAAGTTTACTGATATCGAGCGACAGTTGTATGTCGATCCGGCTCGCAGAAATGAGTTTTTGCGAGCGATCGAGGAAAGCGGCACAGTATCGGATTTTGAATCTAAAATTTACCGCTCAGACGGCAGTATTGTCTGGATTTCTGAGAAGGCGCGGGCGGTACGGGACAGCAGCGGCGCCGTGCTTTATTATGAGGGTTTAATTGAGGATATCACGCAGCGCAAACAGGCACAAGAATCGCTGCGGATGTTTATCCACGCTCTTTCTCACGACTTGCGAAACCCGGTGGCGGGAATGTTAATGGTGCTGAAAAATTGGCAGACGAAACCTGGGGATTCGATCGCAATTCCCCGTTCTATTTTGGAGCGGATGATTCAAGGTAGCGAGCAGCAATTGCGCTTGATAAATTCGCTGTTGGAAGTTCACGCCGGGGAATTGCGCGGTTTTGTTTTGCACTGCGAATCGGTTGATTTGAGGGCGCTAGTTGAAGCTGCTGCGACAGATTTGGAGCCTTTAATGAATGAGGGTAAAGCTACTTTTAAAAATTTGGTTCCGGATGATTTGCCAGCCGTGAATGCTGACAAAACTCAGTTGTGGCGTGTGTTATCTAATTTAATTTCTAATGCTTTGAAACACAATCTACCGGGATTGAATTTAACAGTTTCGGCTCAAGTAATCAAGGCGGGGAAATTAATTCTAAATCAAAGCACAGCAAAACAAGACACCGACAAGTTACCGATTACCAATCCACAATCCCCCATTACCAATCCCCAATCCCCAATCCCCAATCCCGGAGCTAGGATGATTTACTGTACCGTGGAAGATGACGGGGCGGGAATATTGCCGGAACAGTGCGAACATCTTTTTGACCTTTACGTTAGGGGCGATCGATCCCGACACTCGGTTGGTTTGGGTTTGGGTCTCTATCTTTGTCGGCAAATTATTGGTGCTCACGGCGGCCAAATTGGGGTAATTAGCACTCCCGGTGCAGGGGCAAGTTTTTGGTTTACTTTGCCGCTGGCTGAGAATTTCCGGTAATTTTTTTGTATTTTTAATTACATTTTATCTAGCAATCGTGCCACATATTTAGAACGTTATTAATTGCTGAAACCCTTGCAAATTATGCTCTTCCTTTTGCCTGCGGCTATACTTTTGTTGTGCCGTCGCAGGTACTTTTTGAGTTGTTCAAGCCAAATCTGTCGATCGGACTATTTCGATCAGACTATTGATATTAATTTAAAACCATGGTATAATTACCAAAAGTTTTTAAACGAAAAATAAATTTTAGATCTTCACATTTTCTTTAGAAACATCATTTAATCTAGAAAATCTCTAAAACTAGATAAAAAATATGCAATTTATGTTTATCGAGCAAAGCTCAGAAAATACAGCTAAAGACGATGCAGCTAAGTACGACTCAGCTAAATATAACGAGCGGTCGTTCTCAACTTTAATGCGAGCGCTCCGTCTTTCCCAAGGTTACTTTTCTTTCGTTTTAGTCAACTGTAACTCGCTAACTTTGCGAGAGCAAATAGTCGATCGGCTGCAAGCAAATTGTCCCGTGAAACCGCGGCAACTGTTTTTGCCCAAATCCGCGACAACTCTCTACACGACAATTGCAGCAGAAATAGACGGCGAAAAGCCTCCTGCTTTAATGCTCCTCGGTTTGGAATCAGTGGAGGCGATCGAGCGATTGCTCGTTTCTACCAACCTATTATGCAGCGAATTCAGCAAAAAATTTTCGTTTCCCCTCGTCTTTTGGGTGACGGATGAGCTCCTGAGAAAAATCATTCGCACGGCCCCGGATTTATACAATCGGATGACAACAATTAGATTCATCAGTAATTAGTAATCAGCCCATCGATTTTAGATTTTAGATTTTAGATTTTAGATTTTTAACAGTCAACAGTCATTAGTCAAGTGTTAAATTCCGCTTCCCAAATCAGGACTAATTCTCGCGCCGCCGCAGTTCCCTCAGCAGGAAAACCTGCCAAAAAGTCTTTATCCGCCCCCACGTCGTAAGGCCCTTCCTTAAACTCCAAAATCACAGTATCCTGTGTCAAAGCTACTAACGTGTGAATAGTGCCCTCTGGCAGTTCGACAGCGCGAGTCGGGCCGGCAGCGCTGACTCGCAAGGAGCGCAGGATTTGACCGTTTTCGTTCAAAATAACAATACCGACTTCTCCTTGAATCACCACAAAAAACTCAAAACCGTTAACTGCAGGCGGGCGGAGGTGTTGGTGAGGGCGGACGTAAGTGCCTGGTTGCAACACGTTGACAAACCGCTGCACTTTTTCAGACAAATCGTGGAAATTGTAGTTTTGTCGCTGGCGGGGACTGCGGCGGGAGGAAGCGGCAACTTCGTCTAGCAATTCTTGCGTCAGCAATTTGATCGGAGGGGACTGCACAACAGATATCCTGTATTTAATAGTTTATGAACAAATGGGCTAGTCTGGGATCATCGTTATCAGCATCTCTTGACACATGGAAATCGCAACTCAGGTGCGTATCACTAAGGCAATGCGTTTGTCAAGTATCTTTAGAAAAAGTATTAGCCCGATCGCCCTTTCAACTATTCTAGTCTGCGCCAGTAGCGTTTCTGCCTCTGAACCGAGGCCGGCACTGTTAATTCAGCAGGAATTCCCACAGCAGCAACTTAAAGAAGAAATTCGCGATCGAGTTCAAGAAGAAGTTGACATTGCTTTTGGGCGCACGGCGGTACTGCTGAACGGGCTGATAATTGCCCTAACTTTGTTTCCGACAGCAGCCGGAGTCGGGGTTTGGTTTCTATTGAGCAAATTGTCCAAGCAGACAACAATTGCCCGCCAAGAAATTGAAAGTCTCCATTACGATACAATCTCTCAATTAAAACTTTTAATTTCGGATGCTGAAACTATCTTAGGCGAAATTCAACAGCAAAGTCACCCGGCAGAGGCAGAAACAGACTTGTTATTCCCCGATGCCCAAATTCAAGAATTTGCTCCGGTTAACTATGGCAATTACCAACAGTTATTGACAGCCGGCGACTATGCCAAACAGGGAGATGCTTGTTTCTTTGAAAACCGTTATCAAGATGCGATCGCAGCTTACGATCAGGCCCTACAAATTCAGCCGGATTTAGCCGATACTTGGAATAACCGAGGAGTAGTGCTCACGAGAATGCAGCGGTATCCAGAGGCGATCGCCTCTTACGAACAAGCTACTACAATTCGTCCGAATTATCCCGATGCTTGGAACAATCGAGGCGTGGTATTGTTGGAGTTGCAGAAGTACCAGGAGGCGATCGGCTGTTACGAACAGGCAATTCAAGCCAAACCCGATTACGCCGACGCTTGGAACAACCGAGGCGTTGCTTTTTCCAAAATGCAGGAGTACGAACAAGCAGTAATTTCTTACAATCAAGCCCTACAAATTAAAAATGATTATACTGACGCTTGGAACAATCGAGGCGTTGCACTCTCCAAATTGCAAAAATACGAAGCTGCGATCGCTTCCTACGACAATGCTGCTAAAATTCGACCTGACTTTTACAGAATTTGGTACAATAAAGCCCGATGTTATGCCCTACAAGGTAAAATTGAATTAGCCATTGAAAATTTAAAGCGCGCCCTCAATCTCAATCCGAATGTGTGTAAAGAGTTGGCAAAAAGTGAAGCTGATTTAGAAAAAATTCGCGAACACGACGCATTTAAGCAGTTGATTAATTGAGCGGAACTAAGTAGATGAGTAGGAAAATACATACAGCCTATTCCAGGTTTATGAAGTGTAGGGACAAAGGTTGTTGCCTTTTCCCTACGGGGCATTACTCACAAGTTAAGCTAAAACCAAAGTTGTCAATGAGTAATTTTACTCATTTTTTACCTGTTGACCCAATT
>NZ_JAUBQE010000038.1:0-78387 GCF_036701115.1 Microcoleus sp. Pol1C5
ATCTAGGGAGTAGGGTTTCATTTTTCTCTTTCTTATCACCTCTACTATTGTACCTAATCGTTAAGCAAAGTGCTGTAACTTCTAGGAGGCGATAAGCATGACAAACATATCTAATAAAAAAACAGCTATCATCCGTACAGAAAGAGGATTGACGCTCGCAGGTACGCGCATCACTATCTACGACATCATGGACTATGTGACGGCTCAATATCCGCCTAAGTTTATCAGGGGATTGTTTGACCTTACAGAGGAACAAATTAATGCGGCTTTAGCTTATATTGAGGCAAATCGCGCTGATGTTGAAGCTGAGTATCAAATGGTTGTTAAGGAAGCTGAGTAACTGCGGTTGTATTATGAAGAAAAAAACCGCGATCTGATTGCTATAATTGCCGCCCAACCACCAAAACCAGGAACGAAAGCTGCATGGGAAAAGCTTCGAAATGCTAAGGCGAATTTTAAGTCTAAGCTATAGTTTTTCCTACTAAAGTATGATAGGATCAATGTATCATAAAATCATTAAATACTATGATCGCTAGCTATAGTGTTTTAAAAGTGATACCCATGTTAAAAAAAATTAAAAACCATTACTCTGGCAACTTTTCTGGTATTAGGAACAGCTAAACTGGGTTCTACTGCACCTCTCCCAAGTCCTAATAATCAAGGGGATTATATAGGAAAAACTTATCATACTTATTGGGAAGTAGTAGACTCAGACCCAAAGGGGTTAAATTGTCGCATGAATTCTTCTTTTGAAGAATTTATGCGTGTTGACAACCGCACTCCATTTGATGTTTTTAATTGGTCTGTAGTTGGTGTTTTAAAACAGGGACAGCGTTTTGAAAGCTTTCCTGGTAATGCTGGTGTTACTTTCCGTGATACCAGGGGTTTACCTTGGCTTTTTGTAGGAAAAACCTACACTGCTGGTGCGGCGCAAGGTTGTTTTATTCGCGCTAATAGTCAATTTGTCAAACCAATACAGATGTCATCGACTCGCGTACAACCCCAAGCGAGTCAACCGCTCACAAGTTCGACAGCACTACCGATGAAGCTTGGTTTTGACGAAGGATTTGGATCGATTGTAGTACCAGAAAGCGATACCAGAGCATCGGCCTATGGAGGACGCTTAAGGCGATATGATGTTCACATTGCTAAAATGTTTGAAGTCACTCACTTTATGTGTCAGGAGGGAACTTTAACACCCGGTATTACATGGAATTACGAGGCTGGAGGTGGCACGATTAATATGGGAAGTTTTGTAATAACCTGCCGACTTGCTAATCAAATAGCTAGTGCCTATGGTTTAGGTAAATCCGAACCTACGAATATTACTTTTTCGGCTGGTGAAATCGGTCGCCCTGATGTCAGAAGTTTCAACATTCCTATCCTAAATATTACAGGTGATAAAGTACCACGCTGGATAAGTTTTGTGCAGGGATTTCAGCCAGTGAGGAGGTAGGGCGAACGCAGAAAATAGGCTCTACTTTCACTTAGAGCAATGTACCTTAATAAAATAGTTGAGAGGAGTTTATGAATATAGATGAAAACGAACTGAAACAACTTTATGCAGAAGGCAGAAGAGATTTTCATGGTTGTGACTTAAGCGATGCTGATTTGACAGAAATCGATCTGAGCTTTGCTAATCTAAGTGGTGCAAATTTGAGCAATGCAAACTTAAACTATAGCAATCTAAGCTATACTAATTTAATCAGCGCTCAATTAAGAGGGGCATCTATTATAGAGGCTAATCTGAAATGGTCAGATATTATTTATGCAGACTTGAAAGATACAAATCTTGAAGGAGCAGACCTAGATTGGGCTAATCTTAGAGGCGCTAACCTTACCAATGCTTACCTAAAAAAAGTAAAAAATATCGAAAGGGCTGATATAACCGATGCTATAGGATTAGAAAAACCCGAACAAATCATTCGGAAAATAGAAGAAAAGAATATATATCAGCTAAATCTATTTTTTCCCGACGACAGAGTTATATCCGATTACAAAAAACAAAAAAATGAACCAAAGTATCAAGAGAGTTTTAATAAAAAACCTCCAGCAGCTTTATGGCCAAATATTTCAATACATACTAAAACACAGGGAATTCTGGCACAGATAGGACAAAAATTAGGCCATAAAGTATGGATTGCTGGAAACGATCACTCAAAGGAGTATATATTCGGAGAGCATAGATTGCGGGACAATACTTGCGAGGACTCTAGGCTCGGTAAGCTTAAGGAGTTAACAATGGAAGAATTCCCTGTTGGTGGATTAGACAAAAAGGTTGAAAAAATTAGTAAATTAATTGATGTAATATGGCTAGATACTCAGTTTAAAATAGTAGCATTATTTGAAATTGAATGCACTACTGCTATCCACTCTGGGCTATTGCGTATGGGTGATTTTGTGGCTAATGTCAAATTAAATCCCCTAACATTTATCGACCCCAATTTTCCCATTTATATCGTAATTCCTAAAAAACGAAAGATGCATTTACAAACCCAATTATCTCGACCCATATTTCAATATCTTGAATTGCACAAAAGTTGTAAAGGTATTTATATAGAAGATATAGAGAGAGGTTGGGAAACTATTATCAAGCAAGGAATAGACCCAAATATTATTGATAGTATAGCCTATAGATTTTAGTAAGTCCTGACTTAGTAGAGTGCATCACCTCCGATAATCTATTTGATAATAATCTCAATTGGACGCACCCACATCTAAGCCTTGTGATTAAAATATTTTTATTTATCGTTATCATTGATTAATTTTTTATCAAACTCAATATCACCATCTGCGGCTTAAGCGGAATTGGTAAAAGCAATCTCGCCCTCAAACTCATCGAACTAACTCAAAGCGAATTTGATTATATTATTTGGTTAAGTCTCGCTGATAAACCCACACTTTCAACCGTCCAAACCGAACTCAAGCAATTTTTTGGGCGATTGCCACAACCCCCATTACCCACAGTCATCGATTATTTTCGATCTTCTCGCTGTTTAGTAATCCTTGATGACGTACAAAATATTTTTAAAAGCAGTCAATTAGCCGGTCAATATTTAGCCGGCTATGAAGATTATGGCAAATTTTTCAAACAAATTGCCACATCCTCTCATCAAAGTTGTTTAATCCTCCTCAGTTGGGAAAAACCCAGAGAAATTACTGCTTTAGAAGCAGTAAACCTCTCGACGCAAACCTTAAACCTCAAAGGGTTAGGAGAACAAGCTGCCGAAATTCTTAGAGAAAAAGAATTAGGAGATGAGGAAAAATGGTCAGACTTGATCAACCTTTATCAAGGACATCCTTCCTGGCTAAATATCATCGCTGCTACAAGTTTGGAATTATTTAACGGTAGCGTTTCCCTATTTTTAGCAGATGGAACAGCAGATTTATTTTTAGGTGAGTTAGAACCCCTTTTAGAATCTCATCTAGAGCGTTTATCAGACTCAGAAAAAAAGGCGTTATACTGGTTAGCCAGTCAAAATGAAGCTGTAGATATTTCTCGACAACCTGCGGATACTGAATTATCCCAATCAGAATTTTGGCAAGCCATACAATCCTTAGCCCGACGCGGCTTAGTGGAAAAAGTGTTAGTAGGAGCGCGATCGATGTTTTTTCTCAATCCCGTATTCAAAGCATACATTCAGTGCAAGTTAAATATTATATAAGCTATGGGTAATTTCACCCGAGCGCAACGCAATTAAACCAAAGAATTACTCTTTTCTATTCTACATCGATCGCATAAAAGCATTCACCGCATCATATTGGTCGGCCATCCGCGAATAAAACTCGATCGATCGCAAATCCAACTCCGGCAACAGTTCACTCTTACTCACCAACTCATATCCCGTTGGACGCAAGCAATAAACCGAAATTACCCCATCCTCCCAAAACCAAACCTCCTGCACTCCCACCCGACGATAGATTTCCAGCGTATCAATTCCACCACTCGTCACTGTTATTTCGATCGCCAAATCTGGAACTGACTTGCGCGTACCCAAACAATAAGACTCATCTGGTTCCTTCCGTGCACCCAAATCCTTCATCCCGATGGTTGTACTACCACGCGCATAAAAACGAATGTCTTTCGTCCGCATATACATTTCTAAAAGCTGATCTAAAGTGTTTCTAGATTCTTCATGTTCCTCAGAAAAAGGAGCCATAATTTCTAAACACCCATCCAAATAAGTTAAACGCGCCCCAGTGTCCACCAAATCTGCATCCAACTTTTCCAGAGTCTCCCATGTCACGTTTGACAGGAAAGCCACACCTGTACCCAATCCTGCTTTAGAAATTGCGACAACCATTTGACTTACTTTTTACAATCGCTTTTCCATAATATACGACTTCCAAAACTTGGAGTCTATCCTAATATTCTATTCTTTAGTCTGCGGAGGCGGACTTCGTTTGTGTAGACGCGGTTTCAACCGCCGAGTCATCGCAAAATTATTTTTTCCCAAACAAAAAGCGCCCCTATTTCTAGGAGCGCTTTTTGATTATTTCAAGTTAAAAATTAACCATTGATAGAAGGAGCAACCATTGCTACTGGGGTGGTTTCACCAGCCGCCAAATCAAGCGGGAAGTTGTGAGCATTGCGCTCGTGCATCACTTCCATACCCCAGTTAGCGCGGTTAATCACATCCGCCCAAGTATTGATGACACGACCTTGAGAGTCGATAATCGATTGGTTGAAGTTGAAGTTGCTAGGGCGATCGAGATGACAGCTTAATTATGCCCGCACCAACTCCAACCGATATCGATACAGAGCCACAGGATGCCCCCCAGCAGCAAAATAATCCGGGTCTTGTGGCGACAAATAAATCGCTGTCATCTGATCGGCTTCTATTCTTTTACTCGCAGAATCGCCATTTTCTCCGCCTCCAACAACTCGATAAGCCGTTGTTGTCTCCACCTCGTTTAAATAAATATCAGACTCTCCCCGAAAAATCTGCTGAGAAATCTCTGTAGACACAAACTCGCGAGGATTCGGTGTTTCAGTGCCGCGACTGGTAACAATCGAAACGAGTTGGCGTTCCCCTTTCAACACAGTAATTTGGCGGTTGGGATTGGTCGGATCGACTTTCACCGAAACTACGCCTCGATCGCCTAAATAAGCCTTGGCAATATTCAAACCGTTAAAAGTGCGATCGGCTACAATCTTTTGAGCCTTTTTAAAGGTATAGTTAGAAATTAACCCAATATTTTTTTCAGATTGAAATCGCACTTTAAATAATACCGGATGCTGCAAATACTGGCGGTTACTTTCAAACCCTGGCGTGACAATATTTGCCGCTAAAGGAGCGGCTAAATCTACCAAAGTGCTAGCAACATTCCAATTCCCCTCCATCCAGTCGGGATATACCAAATCTCCCTTAGCTACAGCGATAGGAGGCTTGCTTTCCCAATTGGGAAAACTTGATATGCGATCGCCCAAAACCCCCGCCCTAGCCCCGCCACCCCACAGCAGTACCGCCAAAACCAGACAAAAACCCCAAATTACCTTCATACCCAATTACATTCAAACAACTCACCTTAGATTTCTCTTTCTCTTTTCTCTGCGAGTTCTGCGCCCTCTGCGGTTCATTAATTCAAAAATTAGACAACAAATCCGTTAAACATCATATTTTATACCATTTTCATAAACAGGCATCTTGCCTGTTTATGAAAATAAATATTCTGCTTGTGGCGAGTAGGGGTTGGGCATCATGCCCGCCCCCAATATGCAATTCAAAGGTGGAAAAGCCTATTTTTTAAAGCGCCTCAACAGGTGCGGGTTCCCAAACTTCCCCGTATTTTTCCTTCAATGCGTGCCAATTTTCCACTTGTCCTGGTTCGTATTCCCCCGGCTTTCCCCACTGCAAAAACGCACTCAAAGCAGCCTCATTTTGTTCGTCCAGAAAACGGATTGCATAAGTAGTGAAATTGCCTCTTTTCGCCTCGCCTGTTTCAAATTTCACCTGTTTTATTTTGTCCATATTTAGGTGAAACTCAAATATTTCGGCATGCAGATTGGCATACTTTCCCTTCGGCAACTCCGCATAAAACAGCTTGTGAATTGAACCGCGCACTTCCAGCACCGCCGCGCTGCTAGTCACGATTAAACGCAGCGTTCCCAATTGTTCGCAAGCTTCCAAGAATTCTTTCAGAGTCGCAGTCATATCAATTTTGGATTGTGGATTGTGGATTAAATCGATCAGAAGAAAATGGTAGTTTGGAATTAGGAAAAGGAATTAGAGAAAAAAGGATAATTCTTCCTTCTCCCTTCTCTCGTAGATAACTAAAGGTTTCCTTCTCTCGTAGATAACTAAAGCCTTCCTTATTCCTTATTCCTTCATGTTTCGTGCAGTTCGTAAGCAGCGACAATCCGCTGCACTAGAGGATGTCGCACCACATCCGCCTGAGAGAATTCGCAGAAAGCAATCCCCTCAACGTTGCGTAGAATGTTTTGGGCGACTGACAATCCCGACTGTTGGTTTGGCGGCAAATCTGTTTGAGTGATATCGCCCGTTACTACCATTCTCGATCGAAAGCCCAGACGAGTCAACACCATTTTCATCTGAGCCGGCGTCGTATTTTGAGCTTCGTCCAAAATTACGAAAGCATTGCTGAGAGTGCGCCCCCGCATATAAGCTAAAGGAGCTACTTCGATCAAGCCTCTTTCCATTAAATCGGCCATTTTTTCAGGGTCGATCATTTCTTGCAGGGCGTCGTAAAGCGGGCGCAAATATGGATCGACTTTTTGCTGCAAATCTCCCGGCAAAAACCCTAATTTTTCGCCAGCTTCCACGGCTGGCCTGGTTAAAATCAGCCGTTCGTACTGCTTGCTTAACAGCGCTTGCACGGCGAAAATAGCTGCTAGAAATGTTTTGCCAGTACCAGCGGGGCCAATGCAAAATGTCAGGTCGTGCGTGCGTACTGCTTGGACGTATTGCCGCTGCTTGAAGGTTTTGGCTCTAATTTCTTCGCCGCGGCGGGTTCTGGCGAGAACGTCTCGCTGCAAGTCTTGTAAATCGCCTTGGCGGTTGGTATCCAAAGCTTGGCGCGCCGTCTGGATTTCAACTCCGGTAATATTTTTGCCTGATTTCCAATAGTCGGAGAGCGATCGCACTAATTTATGACACAATTCTACTTGACTTTTTGTGCCGGAAATCAGCAGTTCTTGCCCTCGCATTACCAGGGTAGCACCGGTTTGCTTAGAGATCATTTTCAGGTTTTCTTCTTGATTACCCGCCAGCGACATTGCGCTTTGAATGCTCGGTAACTCTATTGTTAGTTTTTCATTCATGCCAACATAAGCTCCTCCAAATAAGCAATTAAAAGTTAACAACTAAACGTTAAACCACTCCCTATTTGCGAACAAAAAAACGCCCGTTACTAGGTTTTACCTAGTATCTAAGGCGTCATTTAGATTTAGCTCCCAAATGAGTTTGGTGCTTGAAGCACAAATCAAATCTCCCTTCTATTAAGTCAGGCAATTTTAGATTTTAGATTGGAAATTTTAGATTTTAGATTAACCTGATGCCGCTGACATTTGAAATTTAAAATTTTACATTTGTTTCCGATCGCAAAATCGGCAATTTCAAACCAAACGGGGCTTGTAATACAAAGTCTACAACAGGCAATCTAAAATCTAAAATTCTTTCTGGGCTATGCAGTTAGTTAATAACCGGGAGTATTTCTGCTCGTTCTAAACGTAGGTGTGTTAGTACGGCGAGGTTGTTCTCTCGGAGTTCTGCTAGCTAAGGGACTCGGCGACGGAGGAGGCGTCCGGGGTCGGAAGTCGCCTCGCGGCTCCCGCGAGCCACGATCCGGGCGGTCGCGATCCGGGCGGTCGCGATCCGGGCGATCGCGCTCGCCCCTGGGCGGGCCCGATCCGCGATCGCCCGCTTCACCATCGTATATATCTAAGTAGAGGGACTGACCCGCCGTCTGCGCCACCGCTTCGAGCGTAGTTCTAATTGCCTGAATATTGCGTCCGCCCCTACCGTAAACCCGGCCTTTGTCGGGATCTTCAAAAGCAAGCCTAACCCAGACCCGCGATTGGCGCGGGTGCAGTTCGCAATCAACCCGCAAAGAGCCTGGGGTCTCTAAAAAAGGCCCAATTAAAAACTTAACCAGTCCAGCATAGTTGGGACTAGCTGACTGCTGTTGTGCTGGATTCAACGTTGGCTCCGGCTCCGACTTGTTCAAATACATGGGCTTTTCTCAGGATGTCACGCACGGTGTCAGTTGGCTGAGCGCCTTCTTGCAGGCGCTTGACAATCGCTGGAACATCCAGCCTGGTTTCATTATTTCTGGGGTTGTAATAGCCGAGCTCTTCTAAGGGACGGCCGTCGCGGCGAGTAGAACTGTTCATCGCTACAATCCGGTAGCTTGTCTCGCGTTTTTTCCCGTATCTCTTCAATCGCAGTTTGATCATCTTCTTGCACAATAGTCTTGTTCCAATTCTAAGCTATTTTGTCAATGCTCCTTCCCCGAACCCCAACTCAACCCGTATTTCTTAACCTCCGACCAAAATATCGCTACGATTTGCTGCCCCCAAGGCAGGTCTGGCGCCGTCAATGTGCGGTGTAATTGCTAGTGGCAAAATCGATGCTGTTCCCCATTGCTGCACCAATTTTTGCAAAAATATATCTTGCTGCGCCCTCAAAGCGTCCCAATCAGTACCGCGATTAATAATTGCAAACCAAACTAAACCCCGATCGCGCGTGGGTATGGCTCCAGCCAAAGCAATCACCGTGTCCAAAGTACCAGTTTTCACCACAGCCGATCGCGGAATGTGTCGGTTTTCCAAAGTTCCTCGATCGCGCCCGGACACCGGAAACAAATCAGCAATCGTCAGCCCTGTAGTCTGAAGGTTGCGGGCGATCGCCTGCATCATCCCACAAGCCGCCCTCGGAGACATCTGATTTTCCACTCCCAATCCCGAACCGTTAACTAATTGAAGTTCCTCCTCCGGCACCCCCGCAGCCCAAGTCGCTTGCTGCTGCACTATTTTTGCCCCGCCCAAATTGTCGGCCAGCATCTGAGCCATTTCATTATCGCTGTGGACGTTCATCTGCTTGAGAATTTCGGCTAAAGGGAGCGATCGGCGCTTCAGCAGCAAACGCCCCGAAGTCACAAATTTCTCAGCAATGACGCTGCCGGCCACCGTTACTTCCGGCTTTCTAGTTCCTGGAGCCATCTTAGAATACATTGCCACCACGTCCGCAGGCCAATTGCTACCCTCAAGAGCTTGCCGCAGTATCTCCCCCGCCACCAAAGGATCGGACTGGTAATTCATGCGGAAATTGCCTGTCACCACCAAATTCCCCGCCACACGATTGATACCCATTTGATTGAGAGCATTGCCAACGGCGATCGCCTCCTCCCACACAAACAGCGGATCGCCCCCGCCGCTGACCACCAAATCTCCCTGCAACACCCCATTCCTAATCGGCCCGGTTCCCCGGAACCGCGTTTCAAACTGATAATCCGGGCCCCAAGTCTCCAGGGACGCCAGAGAAGTAGCAATCTTAGTCAGCGAAGCCCCAGGCATCAGCGTCTTGCCCTGCTGACTTACCAGCGGCACCATTCCCGCTTGCACCCAAATTCCCTGATTCCCATCAATCAGGTTCTTGTCTTTCAAATCTTTTAAATATTCCCGCACCGTCGCTTCTGCTGGCAAGTCTGGATTTGCCGCATCTATTCCCCCAAAAGCCAAATCTTCGGCCACCACTAACCCGGGTATCCCTCCCCGCCAAGCCAGCACTGACGCAGCATTAGGCCCGACACTGCGTACCCCAGCCATGTCGAGCCACAGAGACACGATCCCTGAGCTAAATAAATCGAGCATCTTTTACTCCTAAAGTCATGTAAACTATTGCATTGATTTTTTCAATTTGCAGTCAAAAATAGTAAAGTAGTGACAAAACAAGTTCTATCAGAGTAGTCGGAAATGAGAATTGTCCGATCGCCGTTGCGAGCGGAGGTTAGTTCTTTATTCAGACTTCTGGATTCACGCTCCTGACTTCCTGGTAGAATTTTTAGTGTTTCTCAAACATTGGTCAATGGGATCGACACGCGCAAGAATTGCAATAGACGCTATGGGCGGGGATCATGCCCCCGCCGAAGTTGTAGCTGGAGCGCTTAAGGCACAAGAAGAATTAGGCGTAGAGATTTTGCTCGTGGGCGACCCGCAGCAAATAGAAGACTCGCTCCGGCAACAAGACGCGATCGGCCGCGTCTCTACGGGTCAGCTAGAAATCGTTCCTTCAGAAGGAGCGGTGGAAATGCACGAAGAACCTTTGAGTGCCCTCAAACGCAAGCCCAACGCTTCGATTAACGTAGCGATGAACTTGGTAAAGCAGCAGCAAGCTGATGCTGTGGTGTCCGCCGGTCACTCCGGCGCGGCAATGGCTGCTGCCCTGCTCAGGTTGGGCCGGCTCCCCGGAATCGATCGCCCTGCGATCGGTGCGGTTTTACCGACAATGGTACCGGGCAGCTCTGTACTTATTCTCGATGTCGGCGCTAATGTGGACTGCCGCCCCAAATTTTTGGAGCAGTTCGCTCTTATGGGAACTATTTACAGCCAGTGCGTGCTGGGCGTCGCCGAACCTAAAATCGGCCTGCTCAACATTGGCGAAGAACCTTCTAAAGGCAACGACGCGGCAGTGCGGACTCACCAGTTATTGGTGGACAATCCGAACATTCCTTTTGTGGGCAATGCCGAAGGCCGCGACGTGCTGTCGGGGAAATTCGACGTGATTGTCTGCGACGGATTTGTCGGCAACGTGTTGTTGAAGTTTGCCGAAGCGGTGGGCGAAGTCGTCGTGCAAGTGCTGAAGGAAGAATTAGTCAAAGGACTCCAACATCAAATTAACGATCCTCTGCTGCAAAAAAGCTTGCAAGGATTTAAGCAGCGGGTAGACCACGTTGAACACGGCGGCGGTTTGCTATTGGGCGTTGCTGGAGTTTGCATTATCAGCCACGGTTCGTCTCAAGCTGGCTCTATTTTTAATGCCATTCGTTTGGCGAAGGAGGCTATTGACAACCAAGTGCTGGAGCGAATTCGATCCTCCAATCATCAAAGCGCTATGGAACAAGAAGCTGTGAATTAGAGGCAGTAAGTAGGAATTAAAAATTAAAAATGTAAAATTAAAAAAGTCAGCTTAAACCCACTGTTTTGCTTAAAATAAAGTAATTTCAGCAGTTTAAAAAATAATTTTAATTGGTAGTTTTTAATTTTTAATTTCTCGATCGAACAGCGAGTAAATGGAGAGGAATGTTGCAGCAATCAGGGTTCGGCATTGCCGTCACAGGTAGCGGTTCTTGTACACCGCAGGTTTCGCTGGATAATAACGGTTTGAGTCAGATAGTAGAAACTTCTGACGAGTGGATTGGGGCGCGGACGGGCATTCGTTCCCGCAGACTGGCGGACGATCGCACTTCTTTGTGCGATTTAGCTTCGGAGGCATCGCTTCAGGCGATCGCCATGGCAGAAATTTCGCCGACAGATATCGATTTAATTATTTTGGCGACTTCCAGTCCTGACGATTTGTTTGGCACTGCCAGTAAAATTCAATATCAGTTGGGCGCGACAAAAGCTGTGGCTTTTGATTTGACAGCAGCTTGTTCGGGCTTTGTTTTTGGTTTAGTTACAGCCTCGCAGTTCATTCGGACAGGGGTTTATCAAAATGTTTTGCTGATCGGAGCAGATATTTTGTCTCGCTGGGTGAATTGGTCGGATCGGGGTACTTGCATTCTCTTTGGAGACGGTGCAGGTGCGGTGGTATTACAAGCTTCAGAAGTCGATCGCTTTTTGGGATTTGAAATTCGCAGCGACGGCACGCAAAATTCCTCTCTCAATTTGGCTTACAAAGCCGAGTCAAAAGGATTAATTGAGGGCGTGAATATCGCCCAAGGTGGATTTCATCCCATCACCATGAACGGTCAAGAAATCTATCGTTTTGCCGTAAAAAAAGTGCCGGAAGTCATAGAAAAAGCTATGTTTCGGTCAAATATCAGCGTTGCTGAAATTGACTGGCTGCTGTTGCACCAAGCCAATCAGCGGATTCTGGATGCAGTTGCCCAAAGGCTAAAGATTCCCCCCGAAAAAGTAATTAGCAATTTGGCGAATTACGGCAATACCTCAGCGGCTTCAATTCCTCTTGCCTTAGACGAAGCCGTGCGTATGGGTAAAGTTAAAGCGGGCGATACTATTGCTGCTGCTGGTTTCGGTGCAGGTTTGACTTGGGGGGCGGCAATTTTTAAATGGGGAAGATAATATTTGGCGGCCGTTTGTAAACTTGCTCCGGTTATTGTCGGGAGTTCGATCGAGTAAAATACAAATCCTTTAACACGCCATATGTAAGGCAAGGTTCGCAGCGGTGCACCACCTCGACATCAGTTATTGACAAGCGCGTGCTGAAATGGAAAATCCTCTATTCTTCGATCGACTTTCCCCGGCTTGAAGCTTGAAAATTGTGCTACGGCTATTAATCAGATGCCAGTAGCAAAAAAAAATAAACCTGGCAAAAATAAACCTGGTAAAAATCACAGTTAGATGTTATAATTGTGAGTCGCGAGTAGATAGTTCGTTAACCGAAAGATAGCGGATACCAGCGAGCGAACTTAGAAGCGGAAAAGAAAGAATTTTTGCAATCACCAATTAGCAACCACCAATTAGCAGATTACCGGAAAAATGACTAAAACAGCATGGGTATTTCCCGGACAAGGTTCCCAGGCGATCGGGATGGGTGCAGACTTATTAAACTTGCCAACAGCCAAAGCCAAATTTGAGCTCGCTAAAGAAATTTTAGGCTGGTCTGTCCCGGAAGTTTGCCAAAAAGAAGAAGCAAAACTATCTCGGACTCTCTACACTCAGCCTTGCTTGTTCGTAGTAGAAAGTATTTTGGCCGACTTAGTACGAGAAAAAAGCGATCGGCCAGCAGTCGTGGCCGGTCACAGTTTAGGAGAATATGTTGCCCTCTACGCAGCAGGCGTCTTTGACTTTGAAACCGGATTGCGCTTAGTCAAACGCCGCGCCGAACTCATGGACACTGCCTCCGGCGGTCAAATGGTGGCTTTGATCGGGTTCGACAGGCAGGAACTAGAATTGCAAATTCAATACAGCCGAGACGTAGTGCTGGCAAACGACAACAGCGAAGCACAAGTCGTGATTTCTGGAACGCCCGCAGCAGTAGAAGATTTGCTTGCCAAAATCAAAGTCAAACGCGCGGTTAAATTGAATGTTTCCGGTGCGTTTCACTCTCCCCTGATGGCATCAGTGGCGGCAGAGTTTCAACTAGCCTTAAAGTCTGCAAGATTTTCCGATGCTAAAATGCTGGTGCTCTCGAACGCAGAACCGTCAGCCACTACCAGCGCAGCCACTTTAAAGCAGCGGTTGGCTCAGCAGATGACTAAAGGCGTGCGGTGGCGAGAAATTTCCCTGCAATTGCCACAACAAGGAATCGATCGCGTAGTGGAAATTGGCCCGGGCAAAGTTCTCACAGGTTTGATCAAACGGACTTGTCCCGATTTAGCGCTGGTAAATGTTAGCAGTTTTGCAGATTTGCCCGCTTAATCTATTTTTAACCTGTTATTAAACGGCAGGTTATAAACTTTAGAGTTAATTAGCCCGAAGATTGCCCAAAAACGAATCGCACAACAGGCAAATCCGAATATTGGCTGTTGTGCAAATTGGGGATAGACGCTCCAGACAGTTAGAAAATATTTATTAAAATTGTAGAGATAGATCGACCTGACGGGGCGATCGGCAAATCCTGATGTAGACTAGGCGTAAAAACCAAGCTTATCTGGTACTTATATGAAAAAAGTTCTTTACTGGTTGATGGGCGACAAGGCAGGCAGAACCATAGTAGGCGCGTGGAACTGGATGTGGGGACGGCCCGTAGAATCCGGTGGCCAGGTGTCGGTGGCGGTAGCCGAAGAGTCACTGCGATCGATGCAAGAATCAGTGCAAAAGCTAGCAGCAGCAGTCTCCACCCAAGTTGCAGCCTACCAGCGCGCCAAAACTAAATATGAAGATAAAGTTAGGGAAATGCAAACCGTAGAGCGCCAAGCCATCACAGCCCAGCGCAACGGCAACGAAGAAGCAGCCCGCTTGGCAATGTCGAAAGTAATTCAGACAGAACAAATTCTGCCGCAGTTAGAAGCTCAAGTAAAACAAGCCGAACAGTACGTCAACGCTTCCAAAGACAAGCTAAATCGAGAGCGGATGAAGCTGGAAGCCTACAAAACTGATATGCAAAATATGAAAGATATGGCCGAGATTAACGAAGCTCTCGGAGCCATATCCAAAGTCAACAACGACCTCAGTATCGATTCAGCTCGATCGCAGTTTGAGCAAGCCAAAAACGCCGTCCACGGCCGCAACCTCAAACAGCAAGCTTTAGCAGAACTATCTGAAAACCCCCAAGAAAGACTTCAAGCAGAATTAGAAAATATGACCTTAGACGATGAAGTTAATCGCAGGCTGCAAATATTAGACGGCTCCAACAACAAAGAACTTCCCAACTAAGGAGAATTTATGGCTAAGAGCGGGCCTCCCCCCATAGTTTTTATTCTGTTATTTCTGTTGCTCGCCGGTGGCGGTTGGTTCTTTTTTCTCAACAAACCAGCATCGCAAGATGTTAGTAACAATCCCCCCACTCCCATACCCGCCGGCGGTGGTGGGGCCAATCTGCCTCCCGTCGCGCCAGTAGTCGGCGGTTCTTCCCCTGTTGCAGCTACTTCCTTTGCGCTTCCAGCTTCCGTGCCTGCCGGTACGGCGGTGAGAATTGACGGTTCCACCAGCATGGTGACAATCAATCAGAACCTCAAGAACGGCTTTCAAGGGAGGTTTGCTGGCACTACAGTCGATGCCAAAGCAAATGGTTCTGCAAAGGGAATTCAGGATTTGGTGGCAGGAACAGCCGATATTGCAGCGGTATCGCGACCTTTGAATGCTCAAGAACAAGGTCAGGGTTTGGCAGCGGTGCCTGTTGCCCTAGATACCATCGCCCTTGTAGTCGGCATTAACAACTCGTTTAAAGGAGGTTTAACTTCCGCTCAAGTTCAAGATATCTTCAGGGGAAATGCTCAAGACTGGTCGAAAGTCGGTGGTCCAGCGGGCCCGATTAAAGTGATAAATCGACCTGAAGTTAGTGGCACTCACCAAACGTTTAAAGAACAAGTGCTCGGAGGTGGCGAGTTTGGCACGGCGTCAAATATTACCACGCTCGATCGAGATGCGACAACTCCCCTGCTGCAAGCTTTAGGCAACAACGGCATTGGCTATGCGACTTTCGCTCAAGTAGCCAATCAGAAAACGGTGCGCGTTGTTCCCGTCAACGGTGCGACGCCGGATGCTGCTAACTATCCTTACAAGCGACAGTTGTACTACGCTTACAAAAATCCTCCTAGCCAAGCAGTTAAGGATTTCTTGGGCTACGCAACTTCTTCGGAAGGACAAAAAGCGATGCTGGCTGGAAATTGAGGCTTTGCAAACGTCCGACATTCAGGACTTGGCCAGACTTCTGTCTGGACCTACACAAGTGATGTCCGCGCAGGCGGACGTTCTTATTGGGCTGGGTAAGGTGTACTCTTCAGGGGGTGACAAGCGCCCCTGAACCTACAGGCGTCTGTTTTCGCGCGATCGCAGATATCAAAAAAATTTCGGCTTATTGACAAAATAATCTCAAAAGTGAAAAAGTGCCAACTTGTGATAAAAAATAAGGGTCTCGCTAATACCAAAAGACCCAAATCAATAATTATGTTAGCCTCATTATATCACGACCTACTCAAAAAATACCTAAGCCCAACACAATTACTTACTATTGAGATGTTCGCGCGTGTTGTTACAGACTCAAGAATAAGTCAGAATAGAGCGATTAGCTGCCACCCTGCAATTGCCGCTCTTACAAAGTAGTCGCCGCCACATACAACGATTTTTACAGATTAAAGCACGAGCGCATACTGGTACTGTGGTTTCCAATTGTCTTGCGAGGTAATAGCCCGTCAGCTTAAAGCCGGGAGTCAATTAATCATTGCATTGGATAGAACCCGATGGAAAGAGTATAATGTCTTAATGGTAAGTGCGATAGTTCAAAAAAGAGCATTTCCCATTTTCTGGACGCTGTTAGATAAACAAGGGGCTTCTAAGAAGGTCGAACAGCAACAAGTGTTACGTCCCGTTATTCGCTTGTTAAAAAGATATAAATTAGTAATTGTTGGCGAGCGTGAATTTCACAGCATAGAGCTGGCACAATAGTTAAACCGTCAGCGTTTGAGTTTTGTCATCCGTCAAAAATACAGTACGACTTTCCCTTGAAAAAAGACAACCTTTTCGCTCTCTGGATAGCATTCCAGTTCAACCAGGAATTCATCTCTTCTATCCGAAAATTAGTTTCACTCAAAAGAAAGGTTTTTCTCGCTTTAACTTAGCAGCATACGGTCAACGCAAATATCGAGGCAAACAAGAAGACGAACCTTGGTATCTTTTAACTAATCTGCCGGATAAGAACAAGCGCGATCGGGGTTTACAGGCAACGTTACGCCATCGAAGCAATGTTTAAAGACTGTAAAACCGGAGGATATAACCTATAGGGTTGTCAAGAATCACCTGACCAATTAATTTCCTTGATGATTTTAATAGCTTTGGCGATGACGGATGCCGGGCTACGAGAAAAAAAAACTCAGTTTCAAGGACCGGAAAAATATGTGTATCGTCCTCAATAGAAAGGTAGAAATAGGAGAAGACATAGCAAGTTTTGGATGGGTTTATAGGCGTGAAAATGGGTTAATTGCCCATGACTGCAGTCGTGAGTGGGTAGCATCTATGATGAATTTAGTTCGCATTCGCAATTAGCAGTCATTTTACCAGAGGGGGCACAGAGCTATAAAGCTGATGAAGCAACAACTTTAGCCTCGTTGTCGCCCCCGGAAGCGGGTCGGTTTAAGCACTGTCGTTATGGTCAGTCGGCACAGAGAATCATGGAAGGAAACCACCACGGAAATTCAATTCTATCTGAGCAGTTTAGAAGCTCAGGCTAAACGACACAACCAAGAGATTCGTTCTCATTGGACGGTGGAAAATAGTTTACAGAATATAAATTGTGCAGAATTACCGATCGATTAAAAAGACAATTCCCTATTCCCAAATTTCATCGCATTTCATGCACTCTCACAGTCTCTGTAGGAGGCATAATTGCCTCTTTAGCATTCAACTTTTGATTCAACTCCCGAATCCGGCGCGACAGCAAGCGAATAATATTCACCGCAATTCCCGGCGTTTCATCAATCGCATCGTATAGCTGCATTTGAGTCAGCATCAAACAGTCGGATTGTTCGAGAGTAGAAATAGAAGCCGATCGAGGTTCTGCATCAAACAGCGACATTTCCCCGAAACAAGCCCCCGCTTTCAACTGTGCCAAATCCCGATCGCCTATATGCACCCGCACCGTTCCTGATACCAAAATATATAGCGATCGACCTTCTTGTCCTTCCGTAAAAATCCTGTGCTTGGAAGGAAACGAAAGTTCATCCATTACCGATGCTAGACGCACGAGAAAATCATCCCGCAGTTCCTTAAAAATCGGAACCTCCCTCACAAACAATAGGCGTTCGACGCTGGTTAACATAATGAGATGCAATGATTAATTTAAACTTAAAAAAGGCAATGGGAATTGAGAATTGGGCATTGGGCATTGGGGATTGGGCATTGGGAATTGCGGATAGTTTATGTTTGTTCCTTTTTCCTTTTCCCTTATTCCTAATGACTGATGACTGATGACTAACTTTACCTTTTTCCCCCAGCACCCAACTCTGCCATCATCTCTTCAACTTGAGCGGATACCAAATTATCGGGGTCATTTTGCAGCCTGGGCAACAATTCGACCAAAGCCCGCGGCGAGGCTATTTTCAAATAGGCTAACACTGCTTCGCGGACAAAGCCAGTCGGGTGCTGCAGACAGACGAGAGTTTGTTGAGCTGTAAGACTCCAGCGCGCTTCTCTCGCCAAGTGAAAGCAGCAGGCCAAGGCCCAATCCGAAAGGAAATGGCGCAATTCTAGCAAGCGGCGCAAACGATCGCTAGGGGCTAGAGCTTTGTAAACCATCAATTCCGAGAGGTTGCTCAATTTTTCTCTTTCCGAGTGTTGATCTAACAAATTGATGAGCGATCGCTTCCTAGCTATATCCACAGTATTATCGAGAATTTCCAATCCCCTAGCAACCAAAGAAGGTTGACCAGAAGCGATGTTGAAAGCAGCCGCTTGTACCGTTTCCAGCGGATAAAGAAACTTCATCAGCAAAAAACAGCGCTCTTTAGCATCAGCTTCCAACCCCGCCAGAGCACGCTGCAACAATTGAGCCGTATCGTTCCCAGGTTCACGGGCGCTGTTGCCCTCTCGCTCTGAGAAATTGCCGTAGCTGGTTACCCCAGACAAATCTACCAGAGCTGCATAAATTTGACCGATAAACATTAACTCCTGTTCGATAAGAGTTTCCAAGCCGCTGCGGCCGATGCGGTCTAGAACCCCTTCTATCCCCTCTTCCGAAGGCATTTTTAACAGGATGCGGAGGATATTGCGCCTTGTCGTTCCCCAAGCCGTCATCAAATTGCTCACCAAAATGTCGAGCGCCTCCGGAGTTCCAATTTGACCGAGAGCCGTCCAAGCTTGCAACCTGACCAAATCCGACTTGTGGATATCCTCAGCCAAATAGACGAGCAAAGGAATGGCGTCGTTGTGAAGTTTGACTATAGCCTGCAAAGCCGCTTCCCTAGTCGATTTGTAACCAAGTCCGCGCAGCAGTGAAGGATAATATTCTTCCGAATGAGTAGACGAAATCACGTCTAACAGAGCGCAGCGCACTCGCAGAGATTCATCTTGCAACAGATTAGGGATATGCAGCCGCAGTCCTTGCAAATAATCAGCTTCTCCCAGAGCCCGCGTCCCCATAACACGTTCGCGCTCTTGCTTGTGTGTCAGCATTTGCCGCAGCGTATTAGTAGCCTCTGCCTTTTGCTGGCGATCGCCCCTTCTCATAATTAAAGCAGCCGCCGTACCCCGCACTACCGGATCGACCGTCGGCTGCAAGTAAGGCCGCAAGCTCTCAATATTCGGTTCAGCTTCCGTTAGCCAGATGTAGCGCAAAGCCAAGGCTAGAACCTCCGGTGGCAAGGATTGCTGCGAAAGTGCGCGGACAGATTCTAAATATGCGGGGTTCGGGTGTTGCAGCATCGTTTCCAAGCTCTGGCGCTGCAAACCAGCGGACAGCGAATCGAGGAGGGGAGCGAGGACTTCTCCGACATTTTTGGGGTCAATTTGCGTCAGGAGTTCTATGCAAGAGCGCTTTTCATCTTCGCCCCCCGGCTTTTGTAGAGTTTCCACCACTGCGCGCTTGAGAGCTTTGAGGTCAACGTCTGTGACGCCCAAGCGTCCCCGCTCCGCACTTTTGACCAACAAGCCCACGTATTGGGAGCGGATCAGCCATACGACAAACACCCACAACAGTGCCAATATTACGATCGCACCAATAAATATCAAGCTTTGCTGGTCGTGAAATACACTTTCGTCTTGCTGGGGGAGTATTTTGCCTGTCACCCACAGCATAATCAAGATGCCTACTCCTGTAGCTCCGCAGGACAATGGTTCGCCCACACCGTTGACCAAAGTTTGAATTCCCGATCGAATATTGTCGGGAATCGGTTGAAATAAAACCGGGCTAACGGTTTCCAAAAGCGTGTAGTGAAGCAGTTCGTCTAAAAATCTCAGCAATATTAGCCCGATAAACACAGATACTAGCTGGCCCAGAGATGCTCCTATGGTCAGCACCCCGAGTATAGCGATGCCCGCCGGCAAAATCATCGCCGTCACGAACACACCGATTCTTTCCACCAATCGGCTCGAAGCGAACCACTGAGTCGCCACTTGAAACAGGCCTTGTATGCCTTCGTAAATGCCCAGGAAGCTAGCTATCCAGCTAGCTCCGTCCCCTGGGTTTTGGTATTCTAGCTGGCTGTAGAATTGGAAATCTACCAGCACGTAGACGACTTCTGCGAGGATGAAGAAACTGACTAGAGGTACGGCGTATTTTTGGAGCGGGCCTGTAACTTTGCGGGCGGTAAACTCTTCTTGATCGTCGTCTTCGTCGTCATCCGTCCAGTGGGCCGTTTCCGGGAATGCTTGGCTATATTTTTCCGTGAGGTAGTAGAGCAACACCGAGCCTGTCGCCACCATCAACCCCGATATGAGGGTAACGTTTTTGAGTCCGACTACGTACAGCAAAACAGGCAGAGAAAATCCACTGACTACTCCAGCTACTAAATAGCCGCTACTAACTAGCGGATAGGTGCGCTTGATTTCTCTAATATTAAACAGTTGGTTGGAGGTGATAGAAGTATTAAGATCGTTGAGGACATAGCAAGCTTCTACCCACAGCCACATCAAAAAAATAGTAATAAAAGCGATGCTGACGCCAGCTATCTTAATATTTTCGTAGCCGATGCCGAATCGAAACAAAAATAGCGGTATCGACATCATTGCCAGAACAACCACTACGGTGCGCCTTAGCGGGAGGATTTTTTGCAGCCACGAGTAGACAAATCCCAAGCCAGAACCGATAAAGGCGCTGGCTATGTAGATAAAAGGCATTTTGTCTGCACCAAATTCATCTAGAAAAAGACCTACTGTGCTGAGTTCCAGCCAGATCAGCCCGACGGAGGTTAGAGTGTATACTACGAACATCAGTATGGTTCGCTCTACTTCTTCCGATCGCAGGTTGAGCGATCGCAGCACTCCTTGTCTTACTCCCGCCGAACCGCTGATTTGAAAATTTTCCATGCAGCGTTGATTTCCCTGTGTGGTAGCTTATTCCTGACTAAATTCGGAAGTCATCAGCTATCAGTCACCAGTTTATGACTGATGACTGCTTACTAATGACTATCTATTTATACTTTCTTCGGCGACAGCAGCATCATCATACTGCGCCCTTCTTTTTTGGGGGCTTGCTGCACTTCTGCGATTTCCTGCAAATCTGTGGCCATGCGCTTAAGCAAGTCCTCTGCTAGGTTGCTGTGTTGGATTTCCCGACCTCTGAACATGATCGTGGCTTTTACTTTGTCCCCAGATTTGATAAAGCGGTCTGCTAGTTTGAGGCGCACTTGGTAGTCGTGTTCTTCAATTTTGTAGCGCATCTTCACTTCTTTAACATCGGCAGTATGCTGCTTCCGCTTTGCTTCTCGCGCTTTCTT
Source organism: Microcoleus sp. Pol1C5 (assembly GCF_036701115.1). Lineage (NCBI taxonomy): Bacteria > Bacillati > Cyanobacteriota > Cyanophyceae > Oscillatoriales > Microcoleaceae > Microcoleus > Microcoleus sp. Pol1C5. The sequence continues at coordinate 21,232 of NZ_JAUBQE010000038.1, forward strand.
TTCCTGCTCGAATTTGTACTTCCCATAGTCCATTACCCGGCATACGGGCGGGTCAGCTTTGTCGCTGACAAGTACGAGATCGAGTTCTTTTTCTTCTGCCAGGCGCAGCGCTTCTGCAGGCGTCAATATCCCTAGTTGCGCGCCGTCGGTATCGATTACCCGGATTTTGGGGTATCGAATATTTTCGTTGATCTGGGGTAGGTTGCGATTTTGTCTTCTTTCAATCACAGGCATGAATGGTTGTACAAGCAGTAGTTTAATAGCGAAGCTTCTTGATAGTTACAGGTTTGATCGGTCAATTTTTCACGATTGACGATCGAACTGTTTTATAAGGTGTTACCCTTACCGGACGTACTACCGCGCCCTGTCTCCCCTCCGCTAAAGCCTTGGGGAATATTTGGACGATCGTAAATGAATTCTTACAATACTTGCTATTCTACTCAGTCTGGCTGAGTTTCTGCCTAGTTTTATTTTAACTTCACACACGATCGCCCGCCCCCTTGCCCGATTGATGACAAAACCGTCAAAAATTCAGGGTAAAAGCTTAAGGATGAGGTAAAGTCGCTTTTCCTAGCCCATCTCGCCGGGTCGGACAAGTCCCCCAACTCGCCTGATTTGCCTTGTAGAATAGGTATAAGCAAGTGTAAATTTATGTTGCGAGCTGAGGCAAAATTGACAAATTCTCTGCTGTGGCACCAACGGGTGGGAACTCAACGAGACTGGATGTGGCGGGGTTGGCAAACTCGCTACACTTATTTGCGGCCGGATGGGGTACGAAATCAAGGCGCGCTGGAATTTCAAGATTCTGCGGCCGAACCAATGCCCCCGCGCGCATCGAGAACGCCGATTATTTTACTGCACGGGTTTGGAGCTTCGATCGGGCACTGGCGACAAAATCTCGCCCAACTCGCCCAAAACCAAACCGTTTACGCCTTGGATTTGTTAGGGTTTGGCGCTTCCCAAAAAGCTCCGATCGACTACTCTGTGTCTTTGTGGGTCGATCAAGTTTATGATTTTTGGCTAACTTTTATCAGAGAGCCAGTAATATTGGCAGGAAACTCGATCGGCTCGCTAATTTGTCTGGCCGTAGCCGCAGCTCACCCGGACATGGTAGCCGGCATCGTGATGATTAGCCTCCCAGACCCCTCTGTGCGAGCCGAAGCGGTGCCCGGATGGCTGCTTCCGGCGATCGAAGCTGTGGAAAGTTTGTTTGTTTCTCCGATCGTACTCAGGCCTTTGTTTTATTTTGCCCGCAAGCCTTCCTTTGTCCGTCGCTGGGTTGGCTTTGCCTACTCCAACCCCGAAGCTGTTACCGACGAATTAGTGGAAATTCTCACAGGGCCTGCGGGCGATCGGGGAGCAGCCCGCGCCTTCTGCGCCTTATTTAAAGCTGTAGGCAGTTCAAAATTTTGCCCCAGTGTCAAGATTGTGATGCGAAATTTAACAATCCCCATGCTGTTAATTTGGGGCAAACAAGACCGGATGATTCCCCCTCGGTTCGCCCGACCCCACCAATTTGTCGAATGCAATCCCAATTATGTAGAGCTAGTGGAATTAGATAATGCGGGGCACTGTCCCCAGGATGAATGCCCGGAACAAGTAAATCAAGCAATTTTGAACTGGATGAGCCGGAATTTTGCACCTATGGGCGAGAGCCAATTGCAGCACTGTTGATTAGACATGAGGCCGTGGATTACTAAGGTAAAAAAATAACTTTTAGGTATCGATCCTGCTCAAAAATAAATTTGCTAGAACTCGATCCCCCTGGTGGTATGGTATAGCAGATGTTGAAGGCGATCGCGACGAGCGGAGCGGGTAAAAAGAAGTCCTGCAAGAAGGCGCAATCAACCGCTTAGGTTTCAAAAATTAAGAACGTCCTCACCGTCAGGGCGGTTGCTATATTACAAAACTTCCCTATCTTGATAGTCAGTCGATTTGAGGTTCAAGATTGACTCCCCAGCCGCTATCTAGAGGCTTGAACTAACCTAAACCACTTGTTTGCTGTGGGCGACTCCCGCTGGAAAGTAAGTCTCCGTCTTTCTGTGATGTCATGTATCTACTGTTATTGATGGCGCCTTTTTTTAGAACCTCAGACATTGACACAATCACCAAGATAGTGTATCTTCTCTAACTGGTAGTACACATCCAAGTTATGCAGTTAGTCGAAAGGCAACTCATTAAACCAAATCACAGGTTTTACCCAGAAGCCGATCGATTGTCCTGGCTGTCCAACAAACTTTACAACTGCGATAACTATTATATCTACGGTCAAAACTTTTTCTCAGGTCAACCAACCAATGCTCTGGCTGTCGATCGTTCACTCAAAAAGAGTCTAAAGGACAAAGCATTGCCCGCCCAAGTAACACACAAAACTCTCCCGTTACTGCTGAAAATATGGACTAGCTATCATACTGTAAAATTGGCTGGCGCGATCGCGATCGTCCCACGAAATTTCAAGCAGCACCGAAAATCCCTGATTAAAAAATTCAGAAAAAAAGAGAGCAGGGGCGATATGTAGTTGTATTTAACTGTCAATCTGTTAGTAAAAAAGTAGCAAAAAAGCTTTAGCAAAAGAATATGTCAGTTTGTGTGGGGCTAACATTTGACGGCATTGAAAAGTTACCTAAATGTTGAAAATCCGGATTGTTACCGAGCTAAGTTGTTAAGTTATTGAGGTAGTTTAGGAAAAGTTAGAACAAAACGCAAGTGTAAAGCGGATTATAACCCTTGCCGTAACGAGCTTCGCCAACATTAAAGAGCTATGAAACCACTCCCTGGAAGAACGGTAAAATTATACCTTCTAACTTGTACCTTCTAACTTGTACCTTATAACTTCAAGAAACACCTTGTTTCTTGCTCCTAAAAATAAATACCTTCCCTTGTGCCAACAATCTTTCAGTCTGCTTATAACCGATCGCCCCCAAGTATACGGGAAAGTTCAAAAATGCCGGTATCTGGCATTTTGGAGCCTTTTAACGCATAAAAAAGTCAATTTAGCCAACAACTGACGGCCCCCGTGCCACCGGTCTGCTGGCGGCTAACTGCTGAAAGCCGATCGGGCAAGCAGCGCCCTTCCAGCTTTTGGCAGTAACGCAAACGAGGAAAAAACTGTCGTGAAATTCCACTGGCTACTACCGAGTTTCTTAAGTGTATTTTTGCTCGCCGGAGCCGCCGAAGCAGCTAGACTGCAATCTTGGCGGTTTGATGCTTCAGAGAACCGGCTTTACATTACAACAGACGGGGGAGTACAACCCAAGGCTCAACTGATTTTCAACCCGATGCGGTTGGTAATCGACTTACCGGGGACGAGTCTGGGTCGTCCCTCGGTCAGCAAACCGCTCTCTGGGGCGATCGAATCGGTGCGGGTAGGGCAGTTTGACAACGATACGACCAGAATTGTGGTCGAGATCAGAGACGGGTTTACTATAGACCCTCAGCAAGTAAAATTCCGGGGGATTTCTCCGAGCGAGTGGACAGTGGATTTGCCAACGCCGGTGCGGGGAGAAACTCAAAATCCGATTTCAGAGCCGGGGGGAGAAAGGTTATCGGTTGAATCTTCAGCACCCCAAGCCCAGTCGGCAGAGGCGACTGTAGTTCAGAACGTTCAGCCGACGGCGGACGGTTTTTTAGTCCGCACAGTGGGCGGTCGCCCCCAAATTAATTTTCAACAAAGTCGGGCTGGGGACATCGCCACCCTCGATATTGAAGGAGCTAGTGTAGCTCCGGGCCTAAGCAGCCAACAGCCTCAAACGAACGGTCAGCACGGGGTTGACAAGATAGAAGTCCGGCAACTGCCAACAGACCCGCCCGTTACCCGCGTGACTTTGCGGATGAAGAATTCTAATACTCAGTGGCGGGCATCTGTGAGCAATTTGGGCGGGGTTGTGCTATTGCCGGGAGGTGTAGTACGACAGCCCTCGGTTTCCCGCAGCCTGACTGTAGATCCTCCGGCTAGACAAGCTCAAGGAAATTTAGCGAGAGTTCAGTCAATTGATTTAGCCAGTAACGGCACGCAACTGGTGGTGAGAACTGACCGCCAAGTCTCCTATACCAGCGGCTGGGACCAGGGGTCGAGAGCTTACTGGATCAGGATCGCCTCTGGTGTCCTAACGGGGGAAATTCCTCAGCTCGATGCCAACAGTCCTGTATCGTTTACAGCCAGCCAAGAAGACTCGGAGACTGTGGTGATTTGGGTGCAGCCGCGATCGGGGGTAGAGGTAGGCAGGGTGACGAGGCCGAGTCCGCAGTTGCTGTCTTTGCAGTTGCGATCGAATGCTAGCGCGCAGCAGCCTTTGACTCGCACTCCCAATGTGTCGCCTTTGCCGAGAAGGACTTTGGGAAGCGACGATTTGCCCCAAGCTTCTAACCGCCGCGCCGTAGTAGCGATCGATCCTGGTCACGGCGGCCGCGATCCGGGGGCAGTCGGGATTCAGGGCATTCAGGAGAAAGAGATTGTTTTGGATATCTCGTTTCAGGTGGCGAGGCTGCTGGAACAGCAGGGCGTGCAGGTGGTGATGACTCGGACTGACGACAGCGAAATCGACCTGGAACCGAGAGTTTCTTTGGCGGAACGGGTGAATGCTAGTTTGTTTGTCAGCATTCACGCTAATGCGATTAATATGAGTCGGCCGGATATTAGCGGGATTGAGACTTATTATTTCAATAACGGCCAAGATTTGGCGAGGGTGATTCACGCCAGTATTTTGGAGGGAACGGGGGCGACTGACCGCCGGGTGCGGCAGGCGAGATTTTATGTTTTGAGAAAGACTTCTATGCCTTCTGTTTTGCTGGAGGTGGGTTTTGTCACGGGTGCTGAAGATGCTGCTAGGCTTTCTGACCCAGCTTACCGCAGTCAAATGGCGGCTTCGATCGCTCGCGGCATTTTGCTTTATCTTCAACAAAGATAATATATTGCCGGAGGGATTGGTAATTGGTAATTGGTAATTCGGCATTGGTAATTGGTAATTGGTAATTTTTCCTGATGACTGATGAGTGATGGCTGATGGCTGATGGCTGGTGCCTGCTGACTATTGACAACCGACTATTGACAATTAACAAATGACAACAGACTCTGGACAACAAAGAATCGGTATTTTTGACAGCGGCGTGGGCGGTTTGACTGTGTTGACCCAGTTGTACCGACAATTGCCCAACGAATCGATACTTTATTTTGGAGATACGGCGAGGCTGCCTTACGGCACTCGCACGCCGTCAGAAATTGTGGAGTTTGTCCGCGAAATTATGGCTTGGTTGGTGGAACAGGATGTGAAAATGGTCATTATGGCCTGCAACACCAGTTCTGCTTTGGCGATGGAGATGGTGCAGGCTGAGTTTGATATTCCGGTGCTGGGAGTAATTCTGCCGGGGGCGCAGGCTGCGGTGCAGCAAGGCAAGCGGATCGGGGTCATCGCAACTCCTGCTACGGCTGCTAGCAATGCTTATCGAAATGCGATTTTGGAGATGGACGATTCTTGCCTGGTGTGGCAGGTTAGCTGTCCGGCTTTTGTGCCGCTGGTGGAGCAAAACCGGATTCACGACCCTTATACTTGTGAGGTGGCTCGCGAATATTTGGCTCCTTTGATTCAGCAGCGCATCGATACGTTGATTTACGGCTGCACTCATTATCCGCTGTTGGCTCCTGTGCTTCGCTCGCTTTTGCCTGCTGGGGTGACATTGATCGATCCTGCGGTACGGGTGGTGGCTGCTGCTGCCAGAGAATTAGAGCTTTTAGGGCTGCGGAATCCTGGTACTGCGCTACCGACTCGTTTTTGCGTGAGCGGTCCTCCGCAGCAGTTTGCCGAGGTGTCAGTACAGTGGCTCGGTTGTACTCCTGCTGTTGAGAAAATATCCCTGCCGACAGTTGTACGATCGCCCGTATCGCTCGAATCTGGCGAATAAGCTGGAAAATTTATAGGTTAATCTAACCCCCCAAAACTCAGGTAAAGCTGGCTCTGGGGGGTTTAATTATTGCGATGTAACCTAGCAATTACACATCAATAGGTAATATTATTGAACAAAAGCTTTGATGAACAATGCAAATAATGTCCTATACGTGCTGGATCTCTTCAGCCTTGAACCATGTCACCCTATGTATCACAAGCAGTTTTACTTGTAGACGGCTATAACATAATTGGACTTTGGCCTCGACTCCGAGAGAAGCGCGATCGCGACGAACTCGAAACAGCTCGCCGCGAGTTAATAGAGGTTTTAGTTAACTACAGCGCTGTTCAAGATTTTGAGGCTCGACTGGTGTTTGACGCGCACTATCGAGATACTCCCGGCGTTAAAGAAATTATTACTAAAAATTTATCGGTGCACTACACTGACTTCGGTCAGACAGCAGATACTTATATTGAAAAATCTTGTGCTAGTTTGCGCTACGAGTTGCGATCGGTCAAAGGTAAAGGCCGCATGATTGTCGCCACCTCAGACCGAGCGCAGCAATTGACCGTAGTCGGCTATGGTGCCGAATGGATGTCCGCAGAACAACTAGCGGCTGACGTAGAATCCACTGCCCGCCGCAGCGAGCGCCAGCACAAATCCCGCAAACACAACTCCAGTCGCTTTCTCGCCAATTCCCTCGATCCAGAATCACAGCAGCGCCTCGCCAAGTTGAGAATGGGGCTGCATTAGCTGCTGAAACCCTCTTGCTGTATGACAAAAAAAAAGTTTGTCAAAGGCCTTGCCAAATCGAGTAAGTTCAGCTATTGTTAGTAATTGTGGGTAACAAAAACCCCAATCCTCGGTAGCTCAGTGGCAGAGCGGTCGGCTGTAATGAATGCAAGCCTTTGGTATCAACCAAAAGCCCTAATGACATAGCAGCTCTATCCGGTAACGGGTACTGAAAAATTGGGTGAATTCAAGGAAACCGCAGCACTTCGGGTGGCGGCAATCTTGAGCCAAGTCTGGCGAAAGGCAGCGGTTACGATCGCAAGTAGCCGGAAAGGTGCAGAGACTAGAGATGAGGAGCCTAACCAATAAATCTCACAGCGCCCGACATCCGACGACAGATCAAAAACATGATTTGTAGGGATGATGAAATAGTCCGCCCCCTTCGGAAACGTTGGGATAAGTGTAACCGATTGGTCGTAGGTTCAAATCCTACCCGGGGAGTTAGTAAAAGTCTGAAGTTGGAATTTTCCACCTTCAGACTTTTTGTTTTTTAAGATTTGAGATGGTTTGGTGTCAAGCTTTATGGTAGCGCCTTAATTCACATCGCTGTGAGTGTGAATTAACTCACCTTCCATAGGTATGGAAATATTCAACTTAGACAACTCCGGGTTTAATATCGCCTTGACAATACCAGAACTCACCATCACCTCCAAACAACCAAGGGCTTGATGAAGAGCTACTCGAGCGTGTTGCACAGAAAAACGCTCTCCAAACACCAGTACCAACTGCCGATAAATTTGTTCAATGTACTGAGTGTGGCTCAAAATGTCAATCAGCAAACCATAAAAACCTGTAATAGGCAAGCGCTGACCGTTCTTAACATAACACTTGATCCTGTTAATTTCACCCGCATTATAAACAGCTACAAATTCAACATCAGCCTCCACTAGGTCTAACTGAAACACATTGTACGCCGAAAGCAGCCAAGGAACCTCCTCCTTTGAAAAGCGCTGCATCACCTGTTTCATACAACCCAAATCAAATCCAGCAATCACCGCTTGACCCAAAATATCATTCGTAAATCCACCTTGAGCTAACCACCGAAAAGCTTTTTCCGGGCTTAAATTCAAACCAGCATCCCGCGCAATTTCCCTTGAATGTTCTTGTAAATCAGTGAATTGACCGTTAGCAGCGTACCAATAATCAGCGAAGCGAATATGCTGTTCAACTCGGCTCCGTTGATTGTGGTCGTATTGAGATTTAAGCCAGTTGCCGTCGTATTTCTGGTGCTCTTGCTCTAATTCCAAAATCGTGTAAGCCAATTCACGGGCACCGGTATGAGCTAAAGTCATGCCCGCCGATAAAATCGGGTCAGCAAAACCAGCAGTTTCGCCTACCAAAAACCAGTTTTCTCCTACTGTTTTATCAGCCAAAAATGACCAATCTTTTGTAGTTTCAATCTTTCCGGTACTGGTAGCATTAGCGATTAACTTGTTGATGCGAGGTTCGCTATTGAGGGCTTCGGTATAGATATCCTCTGGTCGCTTTTTCAGTGACTTATAATGTTCCGCAGGGCAAACGAAGCCGATACTGGTGCGAGTTGGGCCCAAGGGAATGAACCAAAGCCACCCGTGACTCAAACTCATTACCTGTATCCGGGTGCCGCCAACGCCAATTTTATCTGACCATTCAGCGTTTGTCCAATAGTCCCAGATAGCTATATTTTGCAGCCGCGTCGGGCTGTGTGTCTTGACGCCCAAAGCTCGCCGCAGCACGCCAATGTGACCGGATGCGTCGATGTAGTAGCGGGCGGTTATTTGTTCTTGCGATGATCGCACCTGCAAAGCCGTAATCCGATCGCCCACTACATCTACCTTAACAACCGCAGTTTCTTCTCTGACTAAGCATCCCATTTCTGCCGCGTGGCGCAGCAAAATTTCGTCATATTTTGCTCGATCGACCTGAAAAGCAGTTTGCCGTCTCTGTCCCTCAAATTTAGCAGGGCGCTGTTCATCTTTAAACAACTCCGGCTGAATGAAATTAAAATCCCAAGGCTGTGGATCTGTTCCCCAGCGATAGATTCCACCAATCTTAATCGGGAAGTCGGCTGCTTCTACTTTGTCCCAGCATCCCATTTCCTGAAGCACATCACTAATTTGAGGCAATTGACTTTCCCCAACGTGATCGCGAGGGAATTTTTCTTTCTCTACGATTAGCACGCTCAGATTGGGATTGTATTTCTTGATCAGAGTACCAGCAGTGCTCCCCGCGGGACCGCCGCCGACAATAACAACGTCGTAATGGCTCATATCAAATAGAGATAGTAGATACTACTTTTGGGCATTGAAGAGACAAATGTATACCTGGTCAGCCTCGTCGGAATCAGCGAGGCTGAAATTTGTTTGCAACAGGTTTTATCCGACTGCGAGTTTTTCGTCTTCCGGTATGTGAGAAGTGTGGGAAATATCTAAATTCTCAGTCCAAGTATGAGCAATATCTAAATTCTCAGTCCAAGTATGAGCAATATCCAAATTCTCCGTCCAAGTATGAGCAATATCCAAATTCTCCGTCCAAGTATGAGCAATATCCAAATTCTCCGTCCAAGTATGAATAAGAGTCGGTTCTAGCTCATTGATTGGAGTTGAATTGCTGTTCACTTCTGACATAATGCCTCTCCTTCTAAGTAATGAAGTTATCTAATCCTAAAACGTTCGAGTTCTAAAAGTGGAAAAGTTTACATTTCGCAATCTACGCAGCGTTTAAAGGTTGCCAAATATCCCGGGGTTGAGCAAAAGGTTGCTCAAAGCTATGGGTTTTTGCATAAACCAGAAGCTCATCCGTCAGTTCTGTAAAAACTTCAAACAAGTTATCAACTATCTTAACAGCCTCTTGACGGGTTTCCTCTGACAGTTGTATGTTTTTAATCAATTGATCCACTTCCGGCGTTCCTGTAGTATGACCTGTTTCCACTGCTAGATGAAAACAGCCAAAATAAAGAAACTCCTTTTGGGTAATTGTTCGTAATTCTTGAGCAATAGGTGCCGCGGTTGAGAAGAACACATTACCCGTTGCTTCTATCACTTCCAGAATAGCTAACTTAGTAGTAGGACTAGCCCCAAAAGCAGAGCGAAAAATTTGATGTGATACCCAACGCGAAGCTTTTGTTTCTTCATTCCACAGAAAATTCAAAGCATCGCTGAACTTCACAGATCTGTTAATACCCAGTGTTTCCAAATCTTGCAAAAACCACAACCAGTGATGATCGTCTTCATAAGTGTGATTGTTGACTATTACCTGAAGTGGATCGTTGGTTGGTTCTTCTCGGAAGACATACTTGTTAAATTCACCAAAACTCATCACGAAAGGAGAAACACAGGGAGCGAAAGCTAGGCGCTGTCTTGGGTCTATACTTGTGTCTCGCATAAACTCAAATAGCCCAGATTTAGCAAATTCCTGCTTCTTCTTTTCAATCAATGCTAGGACTTCTTCCATGGCGATGCACCTGATGACGAAAACATGGTAGCAAGTTGATCATCCTAAATCTATGATCTGAATCATGCTTGTTTAGGATGCACGTTATATTAGATTGTACTCTCGATCGGCTAAACCAGCGTTTTCCACCCCTGGGCGTCCCATTTTTTCTGGGTGACAAGGCTCAAAGATTTAGCTAAACCTTTAATTTATAAGGATTTGCCTGTCCTGTGTGCGATCGGCATCATAGAATTTTGTTACAATATTGTAATCAACTGGGTGAGGTGTCAGACCGTACAGGATTAAGTCTAAGTTCAAACCAGATGTTCTGCCGTCCGCTCCTCCATGCCATTTCAAAAAAGTTTAGGCATCTCCCTATTTAAAAAATCCATGAGTAATTACTGGTGTTTTAACATTATTTAAGTATTGTAATATACCAATACTCCGGACAGTTTTGGGAACGAGACTACAAGCTTACGCGGGGCAAGGATCATAAATAAAGTCGAATTAAATGTAAGTCAGGGGTGGAGCTGACATTAATTTAATTATCCACAGTGGCTCAAAGTCAAGCGAGAATAAGCCATTGGGCCATATAAAAACTGTCTGGACTATTGATATACCCCCCTCTCTAAAAATACTTAAGTACCCTAAACTCGACAGTCGATCGATATCAAGCAAAATGTTTACCCAAAATTTAGTCATAGATAGAATAAAACCCATGAAAGGAATTCCTGGTTACAGAATTACAGAAGTTGTTCAACTTGGTGTGAACTCGATCATTTATCGCGGAGTCCGGGAATGCGATCGAGCGCCAGTCATTATTAAAACACTCAATACGGAGTATCCCACAATAGAAGAAATTACTCGTTTGAGACATGAATATAAAATTAGCTCGAATCTCCGACTCGAAGGGATTGTCCAACCCCATAGCTTAGAAAAATATAATAACAGTTTCGCTCTGATCTTAGAAGATTGTGGCGGTCAATCTCTCAAGCATCATCAAGCGGGTAAAAGCATTAAACTTCTGAAGTTTTTGCCACTGGCTATTCAACTAGCTCATACTCTAGGAGAAGTGCATCAAAACCAGATTATTCATAAAGATATAAAACCCTCAAATATTATCATCACACCAGATTTTAAACAAGTAAAAATCACTGACTTTAGCATGGCAACGCGCCTATCTAGAGAAATTCACCAAAATAGCAATACCACAGCGCTAGAAGGCACTCTAGCCTATATATCCCCAGAGCAAACTGGTCGAATGAACCGCGACCTGGACTACCGAACTGACTTTTACTCTCTAGGCGTCACGTTTTATGAAATGCTTACAGGAGAGTTACCCTTTAATTCAACCGACCCCTTAGAATTAATTCACAGCCACATTGCGGTGACACCTGTTCCTCCCCATCAGCTAACCAGTGAAGTCTCCGCGATGGTTTCATCTATTGTCATGAAACTATTAGCTAAAAATGCCGAAGACCGATATCAAAGTGCCTTGGGAGTAAAAGCAGACCTGGAAAATTGTCTAACCCAGCTACAAACTACGGGCAAAATAGAAAATTTCATTCCGGGCCAACTTGACAAATCCGGTCAATTTTTGATTTCCCAAAAACTTTACGGCCGCACACAAGAAGTAGCTAATTTGATGGCATCTTTCGAGCGAGTCAGTTGGGGAAAAACTGAGATGGTATTGGTAAGCGGTTACTCAGGCATTGGTAAAACCTCAGTTGTCAGTGAAATCAAAAAACCAATTGTACGGCAGCGGGGTTATTTTATTGCTGGTAAATTTGACCAGTTTAAGCGGGATATTCCTTATGCTGCAATAACTCAAGCGTTTGAGTCATTGATGCAGCAGTTATTCACAAAAAGCTCAGAAGACTTGGTAATTTGGAAAGAAAAGCTTTTGTCAAAGCTTGGTAATAACGGTGCAATTATTATTGATGTTGTCCCTTCTGTCGAACTAATCATTGGTTCGCAGCCTGCTGTTCCACAATTGGAAGCGACAGAATCTCAAAATCGCTTTAATCGATTGTTGAAAGAATTCATGAATGTGTTTGCCCAAGCAGAACACCCATTAGTTTTATTTTTGGATGATTTACAGTGGGCTGACTTAGCTTCTTTAAAATTGATTCAGGAATTAGTGGGTTATCAAGATAGCCGATATTTTTTACTAATAGGAGCCTATCGAGATAACGAAGTAAATTCGACTCATCCTTTAGTTAAAACTGTCGAAAAAATTCAAGAGACTGGTGTTGCTGTGCATCAGATTATCCTCCCATGTTTGGATTTGAACAGCGTCAGTGAGCTAGTAGGGGATACTTTGGGTAATCAGACCGAAAATTTAAAGTGTTTGACAGAGTTAATTTTTAATAAAACTGGCGGAAATCCCTTTTTTATAACTCAACTGCTCTCAACTATTCACTCAGAACAACTGTTAGTTTTTGATTTCACTGTTGGTGCATGGCAGTGGGACATCACGGAAATTGAAGCCGCTGGCATTGCAGATTACAGTGTCGTTGAATTAGTTGCTAGGAATCTGCAACAACTCCCGGAGGAGACGCAGCAAGTATTAAAATTAGCTGCTTGTATAGGCAACCATTTTAATTTAGAAAATTTGGCAATTGTTAGAGGCAAATCAGGTTCCGAAACTGCGGCGGATTTATGGGATGCGCTGCAAGCTGGTTTAATTCTTCCCATCAGCGATGCTTATAAAATTCCGATGCTTGATGAGGAAATTGTAAAAACACACCGCAAAGGCGGGACTCCCATCCCACAAAACAATCAAAATCATCCGGCAATTATGCACCGCTCAATTGATTATAAGTTTTTGCACGATCACGTACAACAAGCCGCCTATTCTCTAATCCCTGACTGCGATAAAAAACAAACCCACTTAAAAGTCGGCACCTTGCTACTAAATTCAACTCCTGCATCGGAGATAGCAGAAAATATCTTTGATATTGTCAACCAACTGAATATCGGGGTGGAATTCATCACAAATCAAGAAAAACGAGATGAACTAGCTAACTTTAATCTTATAGCTGGCAAAAAAGCTAAGAGTTCTGCCGCCTATGAAGCAGCGTTCAAATATTTTAATGTGGGTCGAGAACTTCTACCCGATCGAGCTTGGCAGAGTCACTATGACTTAATCATGGAACTTCATGCCGAAGCGCTGGAATCCTCCTATATAAATACCGAGTTTGAGGGTGCATTTCAGCTCTCAGAGGTTATTATAGCACGCGCCCAAAATTTGCTCGATAAAATTAAAGTTTACGAGCTAAAGGTTTTTTTCTACTTCAATCAAAATCAATCCCAAACTTCGATAGATGTAGCTATCGAAGCTTTAAAAATGCTGGGAGTCTATATCCCGAAAAAACCAACTAAGTTAAATATTTTCCTAGAGTTGATACGGACAAAACTAGCTTTAAGAAATCATCAGATTGAGGATTTATTGGAGCTGCCACCAATGACTGACCCTAATAAAATTGTGGCTCTACGGATTTTAACTAATATGAGTCCGGCCGCTTTTGTAGCAGCACCCGAAATATTCCCGCTGATCATATTTAAAATGGTTACTCTTTCTCTTAAATACGGGAATGCGCCACTGTCTAGTTTTGGGTATGCAAACTATGGTGTGATCCACTGTGGACTATTAGGTGATATGGATTCTGGATACCGATACGGTCAAATGGCTCAGGCACTTTTAGAACGATTGCACACCAACTTGCGCCACTCTCAAATTTCACTACCTTTTAATGCTATGATCCGTCACTGGTCTGAGGGTGGCAGAGCAAGTTTTACAGGTTTAATTGAGGGTATTGAGAGCGGACTAGAAACCGGAGATATCAACAATGCTTGTTACTGTGCGAGTTTTTACAGCAATTATATATTTTTGAGTGGCGAGCCTTTGGACTCTGTGGAGACTAAGCAGAGTCAATATATTCAAATGTTGGTGAATTATCAGAATGAATTTATGATGAACCATAGCAGAGTAGGGGCGCAAGTTGTCTTGAATTTGCAAGGTAAAACAGCTAATCCTTGCCTGTTAGTTGGCGAAATATTTAATGAAGATATGATTCTGCCAACCTTAAGAGAGACTAAAAATAATCTAGTAATATTTGTAGTATATCTATCTAAATCATGGCTAAGTTATCTCTTTAAAAATTATGTAGAAGCCGTAGAAAATGCCAGAACAGCATCAATTTACTGTGAGGCTGTAATGAGCATGATGTATATTCCAATCCACAATTTTTACTATTCCCTAGCGCTGTTAGCGTTGTATCCCACCCTTGCCAAAAATGAACAGAAAAAACATTTAAAACAAGTGACTTCGCTTCAAAAAAAAATGAAGCATTGGGCTGTGAACTCTCCGGGAAATTATCAGCATAAATATGATTTAGTAGAAGCAGAAAAAGCGCGAGTATTGGGACAATATGAAAAAGCTGCTCTGTATTACGATCGAGCAGTGAAAGGAGCATCGAAAAATGAATACATCCACGAAGAAGCTCTAGCCAATGAACTAGCGGCAGAATTTTATCTAGCTAACGGTCGAAATAAAGTGGCTCAGACTTATCTGATAGATGCTTACTACGGCTATATTCACTGGGGAGCAACCGCCAAGGTAAAACATTTGGAGTCACAGTATCCGCTCTCTTTACCGCCTGCATCGGTGGGAAAAGCCAGCGCAGAGCGAACTATTACTAGCACTAATTATAGCACGAATAGCAGTCACAGCAGTTTATTGGATTGGACAACTGTTGTTAAAGCATCTCAAGCGCTAGCTAGCGAAATTGTATTGGACAAGTTGTTAGAAAAGTTAATGAAAATGGCGATCGAGAATGCTGGAGCCCAAAAAGGTTTTCTCCTGATGCCCGAGGAAGGGAAATTGCGGATTAAAGCAGCGGCATCGGTGGAGTATTCGGATATTGCAATTGAACAATGCCCTAGAGTATCTCCTGCAGAGGTTTTGCCAATAATGGTGATTAATTATGTGGAAAAAACGCACTTAGATGTAGTTTTAAGCCAGGCTGCTAGAGAAGGTCTATTTACAGATGACCCCTATATTAAAAGGCTGCAAGTGAAGTCTGCGCTTTGTACTCCTATTCTGAATCAAAGCAAACTCGTAGGTGTCTTTTATCTGGAAAATAATTTAGCTACTGAAGCGTTTTCTCCAACTAGGTTGGAGGTTTTGAAAATTCTTTCTTCCCAAGCAGCTATCTCTTTAGAAAATGCGGTACTTGTTGCTAATTTGTCGGAGGCTAAGGAACAGTTGGAGGATTATTCGCGGACGCTGGAGGTGAGAGTAGAAGAGCGCACGCAGGAATTAAAGACTAAGGAAGCTAAGCTGCAAGAAGCTCAAAAACTGGCGCACCTCGGCAACTGGGAATTTGATTTGGAGGGGGATAAATTAACTTGGTCTGAGGAAGTATTCCGAATTTTTGCTCTTGACCCTAAACTACCAGAACCCACGATTTTAGAACACAAGAAGCAAATTCATCCAGATGACCTACAGTTGTGGTTAGAGGCAGTAGAGCAGATTAGTCGGTTAGGAAATCCTTGCGAGTATGAGATGAAAATTTTGCGCCCTGATGGAGCTGTCAGATATATTTATGTTAAGGCGCAAGCTATTTTTGATGGCGGTAAGGTGATTAAGTTATTTGGAACTATACAGGACATTACGGATCGCAAGTCAGCGGAGGATGCTTTGCGACTGTCTGAGGGACAATTGAGAGAAAAAGCGACACAATTAGAAGTTACTTTGTCCGAATTACGCTCGACGCAGACTCAACTAATTCAAACAGAAAAAATGTCTTCTTTGGGGCAGTTGGTAGCGGGGATTGCTCACGAAATCAATAATCCGATTAATTTCATTTATGGCAATGTTCTCCATGCTAACGATTATAGCTCGGATTTGCTGGGATTGATTAAGCTTTACCAGGAGTCTTACCCGAATGCTAATCCTGAGATTGTTGCTAAAACAGAAGATATTGACCTCACTTTTATTCAAGAAGATTTGCCCAAAATTCTAAAATCAATGCAGGTTGGGGTCGATCGCGTTCGCAATATTGTGCTGTCGCTGCGGAATTTCTCACGCCTGGATGAAGCCGAGATGAAACCAGTGGATATTCACTCCGGGATTGATTCGACTCTGCTAATTTTGCAGCACAGGTTGAAAAAGGATGCACTCGGACATGGCGTTGAGATAGTTAAAGAGTACGGTCAACTGCCGAAGGTAAATTGTTATGCTTCTGGGTTAAATCAGGTGTTTATGAATATTTTGAGCAATGCAATTGATGCAGTGGAGTTAGCAGTTGGGCGACCGGAGACAACGGCTCAACTAGAAAATCCTTTATCTCCAATCTTTGAGCGAAAGATTAAGATTCGGACTGAGGTATTCGACAAAAACTTGGTGAGAATTTATATTGCTGATAATGGTCGGGGGATGACGGAGGAAACACGATCGCGAATATTTGACCCTTTCTTTACTACAAAATGTGTGGGCCAAGGTACCGGTTTAGGGTTGAGTATCAGTTATCAGATTGTAGTAGAGAAACACGGCGGCAAGTTAATGTGCTTTTCCGCGCCCGGTGAGGGGGCTGAGTTTGTGATTGAAATTCCCGTGAAGCAGTGAAGTTTTTTTTTATAAGATTTTTTTAACCCCAGATGAATGCCGATGAACGGAGATAGAATTGTATCTGCGTTAATCTGTGTTTCTCGGCTGATATCTGCGGTTAAAACTTCTCAATCTAAATATTAAACATCGCGTTCTGTTCGTACCCATTTGGTTTGCCGTTTCAGGAGAAAACCTAGATACAAAGGGATTTTCCAAAGGATGTAAAAAGGTACAGATAAAAGAGTTGAGCCAGAAATGTCGGCACGCCCGAATTTTGCCCAAGCGCCGACAATTGAAACTAAAATGAGCAATCCTTGTACTGCTAACAAGACGGCGGGAAGTGAGGATGTTCCCAAAATTGCTGCTAGTAAGGAGGCGGCAAAAGCAGCTAGCCAGATAGCGACTAACAGCGACAGGGGAGGGACGGATAAGTCTAGCGCGATTGCCAATAAGTCAAAACGTTTTTGCTCGACTGAAGCGGCTGTCAGGCGGGGAGTTTGAGTTAACAATGTCTGTATGTGACCGTGTTCCCATCTGGTTCTTTGACTTGTGGCTGCTTGCTGCTGCTGTGGCAAACACCCGGTGACGTTTGCTTCGGGGCAGAATACTGTTGGATGTCCGGCGATCGCCAAATCCAAACTCATCTGCATATCTTCAACAATATTGCTGCTAGCTAGGGAAACCGATCGAATTATCGACCAGGGAAAAGCCATGCCAGTACCTGTTAGTAATGATGGGAATCCTAACTTTTTTAATCCACTGGGACGGACTAAGTTTTTCACAAGAAAGGCTAAAGCAGAAATGGAATCTTTCGGAGTAGGATTGGGCGGCTGTTCCATGAGATAAGTTGCTTGCACCGGTCTTTGTTCAGCAACTGCAACCCTGGCTAATTTTTCTATAGAGTCGGGCTGACAGATGCAGTCTGCGTCAACCATGATGACTACTTCCGGGGGGTCGGATTCGATCGACTCCAAGCCGAAATCCAGTGCGTATCCTTTACCCTTGCGTTGTGTGTCTTGTCGCTCGATCG
The DNA here is from genome assembly GCF_036701115.1 of Microcoleus sp. Pol1C5. NCBI lineage: Bacteria > Bacillati > Cyanobacteriota > Cyanophyceae > Oscillatoriales > Microcoleaceae > Microcoleus > Microcoleus sp. Pol1C5. Next base: position 38,958 of record NZ_JAUBQE010000038.1, read on the forward strand.
CACTTGCACCGGAGTTACGGGCGATTTCTGCCGTGGCGTCCGTGCAGTTGTCAGCAATCACTAACAGGCGGTCTTGAGGTGTTAGCTGCGGCAATATGGTGGAGATGGTGGTGGCAATTCCTGCTGCTTCGTTGTAAGCGGGAATTAAAACTGCTACTTTGGGGCGGGGCGCTTTAGTTTCCGCTGTCTCGCCCTGGCCGGACAAGAAAGCTGCACTGCATTCTAGAAATAGAACTGCAACAGGAATTAGAAGGATCAGGGCGATCGCCAATAGCACAGCATCAATCAATAGGAACAGTAGCTGATTAATTTCCACAATTCTAGTACCTTAATTTAATTTAATTTGTTGCGTTCACTGAGTTTATTTAATGTTATTGTACCTTTGTTAACTCACGAAGCCACGCTCTCTAAAGTATCATTATATCATGCACGCACAAAATCATCATTTTCACATTTGTTGTGACGACTTAAGTCCTACTAAAATTACTAGGACTAGCTTCATTACTACCAATTAATTTTATTACGGTTCTGCGAGCGTAACTAATATCATATTATGTCTATTATGACAATGTTAAGTCACTCAATTTAATTAAAACTCAAATAATGCCAGACTGGAGAAACCAGGTTTCTAAAAGAAACCTGGTTTCTGGGTGTTATATTTTTAATCAAGTAAACACTTAGTCGATGTTTAACATCCAATCCGGTTGCATCGGAATAATAAAATCGAGTCAACAGTTAAAACTCAACCATTCAGTTTTTCGGCACGGAGTCAACAGTCAACAATCATTTCGCTCTTGCAACCGGAATTGATATAACTCATTCATCCCCTGTGGGTGGGTTCTCAGGAAGCAATCTCCCAACTCAAAACTAGGTTTAAGCTACGCTGCATCGGGGATAGCAACAGGTTCAGATTTTTTGGTGGTGAAATGTGCGGGGGGTGCAAATTCTCTGAGATATCTCGACACCGATCGCAAATATCCCACTTCTGCTTGAATAGAATCCAGCGTAGAAAGACTCTCAACTAAGTCATCAAACTCATCTGCCCTAACTCCAGCACTGTGCAAGACTTCTTGGTTGAGCCGCCCGCAGATTCCTTGCAGGAGGAGTTCGATAATCTCGCTATAGTCAGCAATTTCGGTTCCGTAACCTTGCAATTTCTTCGGATTGATTCCCCACTGCAAAATCTTCAACAAGTCTTCAGGGGCACTCCACGCAAAAGAGGAAGCAATCACTTCTTTTTCCGCTGCGACAAGAGCGTGCTTGATTTGCACTTCGGGGAAAGCAGGATCGATGATTAAGCTTTCCAGTTTTGACACTTGTTTATCTAACACGCGCAAAGAAAAAGGAGCTAATTCTACAGTCACCATGTCGCCAGCATCGTTAACACTTCTAAAAGGATCTTCCAAAACATTAATTAGGAGGTGAATGTCTGTAGGCTTTTTCCAGTCAAATTGTCCAAGGAAAAAAGGTTCTTCGTATCCCGGCAAAAGTCCTTGAAAATAAATCGGCAGATTTTTTCCTGATTCAAGAATTTTATAAAGAGCTACTTCCAAGGTTTCTGTCGGCCAACCGAGATTACTCACGGCGACAAATTTCAGTTTTCCTGGAACGGACACAACCAGAGAATTCAGCAATAAATGTACGGCTTCAAAAAGATTTTGAGCAGTTACGTACCGGTGGGGAGCGTGAACGTTGACAGTTTTACCTTGCTCTACTTTTTTGGACATTTGCTCGCAGAACAAGCTATTTTCCAACATATGAGTAAAGCGAACCATCCCGTAAGTGACATTTCCTTCTTGAGCTGCTTTGGCAAATTGCCATTCGGCAAACTTCTTCGAGGCGGCGTAAACTTCGGTTGTAAAATATCGAGATGTTTTGCCTGTAGAAGAGAATACGCAGTGTTCTACGCCGTATTCTTCGCAGAGTTGGATGACGTGTTTACATCCTAACAGGCTGGTTGTAACTGTTTCTCGGATTTTGATTTCAGCTAGTCCGGGTTGGCGTTGGGCCGCTAGGTGAAAAACAATTGCTGGTTTTTCTACCTCAAATATGTGTTTGAGCGCGTCGAGGTTGCGAATGTCAACGGCATAGAAAGTTACAGCACCTTCTTGGGTAAAAAGCGGCAGATTTTCTTCGGGGTTTTGACATCGGGCGTTGTCTGCGGAAATGATGTTAGTTGCGCCTAGTTCGAGGAGTTTTTCAATTAAGAAACGACCGACACATCCTTCTCCGCCGGTGATGAGGAGGCTTTTTCCTTTGATTTTGCGACTGACTGCGGATGCGTAGAGGTGAATAGTGCGATCGCGCACGTCGCTAAAAGGTTCGCTTTCTAATTGTCCGTCGGCTTGATAGGCTGCGATTAGCTGTGCGGTGAGAGTTTGTAAAGACGCGAGGATTTCAGGATCTTGGGGCTCCGGCGAACCGGGCGGAACTAGCTGCTGGATGCGCTCAATTATTTCCGCTTTGCTGGCACCTTCAAAAACTTCTCTTTGGTTAAATGCACTCTTCACTTTTTTTGCTCCTTTAAATTCTAGAAATACCGTTACTGATAAGCGACTTGTTAAACAAATTTTCGAGGGACAGAATCTTTAAAAGTCTGCTTGGTTTTAGGATTTTTTAGACTGAAAGCTACTTAATCGGAAAGACACGCGATCTGCTATGCTTGTAGTTTTATTAAGCGCTTTTTTAACCTGCTTACTTCTGCCATCGGCAAATATCGGCAAAGTCGGAATGTGCTCTCTCCAAAATTTGTCAATACCACTATATACTTAAATTGCTGAGTGTTGGCAATACTCCGAACATATCTTTACTGTTTCTTTGCAATAACCTACGAGTTTTCACGCAATTTTAAAGTTTATGTAAAGTAGGGTCTAGGTTTAAAAAACTTAACAATACACTCGACCTTGATTATAGCATTTTACTTTTTAAGTAAAATGTATTTGTGGTTACTAAATATAGTTTAATTTTAAGTAAAAATACGCACAAAAGCCCTCATCAAATATTTGCGTCTGCTGAAAAGATTGCTACTTGATGGGTGGGGTAGTGCTGTGGCTACCCCTGTATGTGTGCTGCTATTAGGCGCGAACGATGCGTTCTTTTTTGCTGCCTTCAAAGCCACGAGCATCCCCAACATCGTAGCCTCCTGTCCGCAAGCGGCGGTCTAAATCGCTAGCTTCGGGAGAAGTTTTTGCTGCTTCTTCGATCGTCACTCTGCCTTCAAGCACCAGTTTGTAAAGACCCTGGTTGATAATCTGCATTCCTTCGTAAGTATCATGTTCCATTAATCGGAAAGCTTCATCATCAGCACCTTTCATCAAGTAATCGTGCATGGCAGGTGTATTCACCAAAATATCGTGAACTGCTACCCGACGGTTGTCAACAGTTGGCAGCAAAAGTTGAGCAATTACCGCTACTAAAGAATCGCAAATTTGAATCCGCATCGCCTGTTGTTCTTCGGGTGGGTAGAGGTTCAACAATCGGTTAATAGCGTTAATGGCGCTGCGAGTGTGGAGAGTTCCCAATACTAAGTGACCAGTTTGAGCTGCTTGCAACGCTGTATTGATGGTAACGCGATCGCGCATTTCCCCGATCAGAATCACATCGGGGTCTTCCCGCAAAACAGCCCGCAAAGCCTGTTGAAACTCGTGGGTATGCAAGCCGACTTCCCGCTGGCTAACCAAGCATTTTTTAGAAGGGTGAATGAATTCGATCGGGTCTTCAATGGTAACTACGTGCTTTTGCTCCATCTGATTGAGATGGTCGATCATCGCAGCTACGGTTGTCGATTTCCCCGAACCGGTAGGCCCCGTAACTAATATTAATCCCTGCGATCGCAAAATGATACTTTTGAAAACTTCTGGCAACCTCAAGGAATCGATAGTAGGTATCTCCAAACTGATCAACCGCAATACTAGCGCACCGCCGCTGAGGGAATCAAAACAGTTTAGCCGACACCGCACGAAGCCAGGGTAAAAAATTGCTGAATCTAATTCCTTGGTAGTTGCAAACTGTTTTCGCTGTTCGGGGGTGAGAATTTCGGCTAGGTACTGTTCAAAAATTTCTGGCGTTACTTTGGGGTGGGTGGTTGCTACTTGCATCACGCCACGAATCCGAAATCGAGGTACTTGGCCTACTCGAATGTGAATGTCAGAAGCCGAGGCACTATGGGCATCTCGGACCATTTGTTCGATCGTACTGATGGGTGTCTCAACAGAAGACCGCTGCTGGGCCGGAGGGGGCGCACTCGGCGCGGGTGCAGGAGGCGGCGCGGGAGTTGCAGCCAAAGGCGGGGGCGGGGGCGGTGTTCGGCGGGCTTGAGCCTCTGGTCGAAGGGGTGTAGGATTGTTTAATGGGTTCATTTTTTTGTCTCCAGTCAATGTAGATTTATTGCGAAAAAATGCCCGATTTCTAATCTTATCGCTCGCAGCTAATTCGGTGTTAAATGCTGAGAATATTTTACAATTAGGCTTGATGGGGCGATCGAGTAATTAACAATTTAAACTCCTATGAACATCGGTCACAAAATCGCCGACTGGCTCGAGAATCGCGCTGTTACCCCTGCCTACGCGGGTTGGCTGCTGTTGGGGATGACAGTTTTCTTTTTTGGGTCGGCGACTAATACAATGTCTGGGTGGCTGTACGTGCTCAGCGGTGGGGGTTTGGCGCTGTTGGGAGTAGCGGCGGTTTTGCCTGGAAAATCGCTTCGTTCCTTGGAAGTGCGTCGCCGCCCGATCGAACCGGTGAGTGCGGGCGATCGAATCACCGTCGAACTAGAAATCGAAAATAGCGCCCGCCAACCTAAGACTCTGTTGCAAGTGGTAGACATCTTGCCGTTTGTATTGGGAGAACCCGTCACCCGCCCGATCGAAGTCATAGAGCCTAACAGTATATACAGAGATACATACTATTTAGAAGTCCGGCGGCGCGGGGTCTATCGGTGGCAAGAAGTAAACTTGAGAACGGCGGCACCTTTAGGGTTGTTTTGGTGCCGGCGCAGCCGCCCAGTCAAAGCGGTTGCGGTTGTGTATCCACAAGTTTTGCCGTTGAGCACTTGTCCTTTGATCGATCGCATCGGTCAAGAAGACAGCCCGCAATTTTACAATCGCAGTCGATCGCAAACTGCTACCGAAGGCCTCACCCGCAACCTCAGACCTTACCGCCACGGAGACCCCACCCGCCTGATTCACTGGCGCACCAGCGCCCGCTACGGAGAACTACGGGTAAGAGAGTTAGAAGTTGCAGCCGGCGGTCAAGAAATTATTATTGCTCTCGACAGCGCTGCGGTGTGGCAGCCAGAAGAATTTGAACGAGCCGTGACAGTAGCTGCGTCTCTTTACTTCTATGCTAGCAAGCGCCTGTTAAACGTCAAACTTTGGACTGCCGGGACTGGACTCGTATCGGGGAACCGGGTAGTTTTGGAAACTTTAGCGGCGGTTAATGCTGGAGAAGATGCGGTTGAGAATCGGCCGAAACTGCCGATAATTTGGCTGACTCAAAACTCTGCAACTTTAAGCACTCTTTCCCTAGGCAGCCGCTGGGTACTCTGGCCGTTAGCAACTGCTGAAACCGGCGAAAAAATGTTAGTCAAACATGAGTTACCTGGTTTAGAAATTCGCTCCGGCAGACCCTTAGAACTTCAGTTACAAGATCCTCTGGAAAGAGCGATTAGTTATTAAAACAGTCCCCGCAAGCTTTTCTGGAAAGAGCGATTAGTTATAAAAATTAACTTCATGAGTTTTTAGGTATCAGAAACTTTTTCTCTTTTAGATCGCATATTTTGGGCGGCTTAAGAGTGCCCACCACAATATTTTAATTCTAGAGAGATAGTTTAATTTAAATGGCGATCGGCTAGAATAAAACTCTTTGCCTGACAATAAAATCTCAATCCCTATCACTCTATAGTGTCGGGGAGAATTTCGACTACATACTCCGGTACATATTCGGGTCGATTTTCGGATCGATTCGGGGGCACATTCTGGGGAACCTTCTCCGGTGGATGTTCGTGCCTGACTCGCCGGATCGGGAGATTTGCAATTAGTGCTGTGGCCCGCTGGTCGCTCTCCAGCGAGAACTCAGACCCGGTGGTATCGATTTCCACGTAGCGAGATACCACCTCTAGAATTTCTCGGCGCATCGACTCAACCATTTCTGGGCTGAGTTCTGAGCGGTCGTGGGCTAGAACCAGTTTGAGGCGCCGTTTTACCTCGTCGCGGCTGTTGTCAGGGGTGCGCGGGAAAAGTCGTTCGAGCAGTGTGTGTATCATGGGTCAGGCTGGTTTGTCAAGGGTTAGGCATAGAAAAGGTCATACCATTTTCGATTTTCGATTTTCGATTTTCGATTGGGGAATTACTGATTCCCGTCTTGTTAGGAGCTGGTTTACAGTTTCATTCTTTTTGGGAACTGGTGTCACTGGGGGAAAATTTGGGCTAGTTTTTGTGATGCGGTCGCTGCTGTTAAAGATCGATCGCCAATATTGCAGCACATCACATAATTTTAGTATTTAAGAACTTGCGGAGGCGAGTAAAGAAGTTTTCCCGACGGGGATTGAGATCTAGAAAATCAACTTTTTCGCCTTCTAAGCGGCGGGCAATATTGTCGAAGGCAGTTCCAGCTAAAGAGGCCGTTTCCGACAATACTAATGGTTCGCCTCGGTTGGTGGAAACGATGACGCGCTCGTCGTCGGGAACGACGCCTAACAGCGAAATGGCGAGGATTTCCCGTACGTCTTGCACCGACATCATATCATTTGCCAGCACCATTGCGGGTCTGATCCGGTTGACGATCAGGTTGATTTTCTTGACATTGTTGGCTTCCAGCAGACCGATGACTCGATCGGCATCGCGGACAGCAGCGATTTCGGGAGTTGTGACAATTATCCCTTCTTGAGCCGGCGCGATCGCATTTTGAAAACCTTGTTCAATTCCAGCAGGAGAGTCGATCAAAATATAGTCATATTTTGGTCCCAACATCCCCACAAGCTGCTTCATTTGCTCGGCGCTGATGGCATCTTTCATCCGAGTTTGGGCAGCCGGCAACAGCACCAAGCGCGGCTGGCGCTTATCTTTCACCAAAGCTTGCTCTAACCGGCACTCTCCTGCGAGAACTTCTAATGCCGTGTAAACAATCCGATTTTCTAAGCCCAGCAGCAAGTCTAAATTTCTGAGACCGAAATCGGCATCAATTACGGCAACGTTGCGCCCCCGCTTAGCTAAAGCCATGCCGAGATTGGCTGTGGAGGTGGTTTTTCCTACCCCGCCTTTCCCTGATGTAACAACAATAATGCGAGCCATAAGCGATTTTAGATTTATTGGGAATTGGTGATTGGGAATTAGTAATTAGTAATGGGTAATTGGTAATTAGTAATTGGTAATTGGTTTTCTTGTTGATTGATAATTAGCAATTATTCTTGGGTAATTGGGCAGCAATCTGTTATTCAGTGAATTAACTCAAAACTCTCCTTGTAATACTAATCCTCTATTAATTTGCACTTAAATTTTAAATCCTCCCTTAGTGACTGATTTAGCCAAGGCAAAAATTATTCAGTGCCGATTTAAAGATAAATTGTATTACCAATTACTCATTACTCATTCATAATTACCAATTACCAATTACCAATTATCGATTACTCATTACCCCCGACTAACTGCGATTTGTCAAAATCAGAGGCTCTACCGATCCGAATTCCTTGAGGCGTCACATAGGCGACTTCCGGGAAAAACTGAGCGGGTGAGGTTTCTGGGCCTCTGGCAACATACTTAGCAATCCTAATCACCATCGGTTCCATCTGCAAGGTCATAATCACGCTTTTGGTATTGCCACCGGCACCGGCGTGCACGACTCCCCGCAAACGGCCCCAAACTAGGATATCGCCTCCAGCGATAACTGATCCGCCGGGATTTACGTCTCCCAAAAGTACGACGGTGCCCGGATGGCGAATTTCTACGCCCGATCGCACTGTCATCTGCAAATATAAAGGTTCCGCCAGCGATTGCGGTTTTTCAGAGGTGGCTTTATTCAGGGAAGAAACCGGAGGCTGCTGTTCTACACAATAGCCTGCCGTAGCAGCAGCAACGGCGGTTTGGCGGCGACTGGTGTGGACTCGTTTGAGTTGCAGTTCTACTTCGGAGAGGGCATCGGCGATTTCTTGCAGTTGGCGGATATCTAAAAGTCGATCGCTCCCCATCAATTGTACTTCTGCGTTTGGCTGCCAAAAGCGTTCTCCTGCATTCAGCCTGACTTTTAGCTGCTGCCAAAGTTCAGTCCAAGTCGAGGCGGAGGCTGTTGCGGGTTCGTTATTGGTTTCGGGGGGGAGTAGCAACAGTAGCTGTCCATCTTCGGTTTTGAGTCGGACTTGCAGATCCAAGCTGACTTCGGGTGTTGATTGAGGGGCGGCAGCAGCGGCTGCGGCGGAGGCATCGGGTGTCATGGGACAGTGTGATATCGGGTAGGGACAGGTTAACATCAATATTAGCCTGACTCGTCTTTTGCCTTAGCATTTGGGAGGAAAAGTCTTGTTTTTTTATTTTTAACGACAGCTAGGGCAATTCTATTGTGTTTGTGAACGAGATTTTGTTTTAATGAACCGCAGAGAGCGCAGAGGGGACAGAGAAAGAGAATTAAGAGTTCAGAAGAGAGAATGAGAGAAGTTCACAAATTTGGTATCGATTGTGAACTAGATTTTGTTTTAATGAACCGCCGAAGGCGCTGTTGACACAGAAAAAGAAAATTAAGAGAAGAGATAAAGATAGAACTTGACAAGTTGGGCATCGATTTTTATACACGCAGATAAGATGCAGATAGAAATAATTTTGAAGTCTCTAGCGCTTACTAATTATTAATTTTCAATTACGTTATGCAGCAAATAGAACATTATCGCGGCAGTCTTCTCGGCTTAGCAGTTGGCGATGCTCTCGGAACAACTTTAGAGTTTTGTCGCCCTGGAACGTTTGCGCCTATTAACGATATGGTTGGCGGCGGCTCGTTTCGATTGCAACCGGGCGAGTGGACGGATGATACTTCGATGGCACTTTGTTTGGCTGAAAGTTTTATTGAGAAACAAGGTTTCGATCCAGTCCATCAGTTAGAAACTTATTTGCGGTGGTGGCGAGACGGACATTTGAGCAGCACAGGTGAATGTTTTGATATTGGCAATACGGTGCAACAAGCACTGTGGAAGTTTGAAGATACACGAAAACCTTACTGCGGTTCTACCGATGCTGGGACTGCTGGAAATGGTTCGATTATGCGCTTGGCTCCCGTACCTTTGTTTTATGCTACAAATCCTGTGGAAGTCATAGAAAAATCTGGACAAAGTTCGAGAACTACTCACGCTGCTGCTACTTGTGTGGATGCTTGCCGTTATTTTGGTGCTTTAATTGCGGGGGCTGTGAATGGAGTTGCTAAAGATGTGTTGCTTTCGGAAAGATATTGTCCGATTTCGGGATATTGGGCAGCCAATCCCCTGGTGGCAGAGATTGATGAGATTGCGGCGGGTTCTTTTAAACTGCGACAACCTCCTGAAATTAAAGGTACGGGTTATGTTGTCAAGTCTTTGGAGGCGGCACTTTGGGCGTTTTACAACAGTTCTTCTTTTGCGGAAGGCTGTTTGTTGGCTGTGAATTTGGGGGACGATGCGGATACTACTGGTGCGGTTTACGGACAGTTGGCGGGGGCTTTTTACGGGGAGGGGGGAATACCGGAAAAATGGCGATCGCAATTGGCGTATCTCCCTTTAATTGAAGCTTTTGCCGAACAACTCTGGACTTTATCTCGATCGATCTGAATATTTACCACAGTTTTCCACTGCATGGCAACAGAGTAATCGGTCATCGGTAATTGTCAACCGCTAAACTGCGACTAATGACTCCTGACTAAATAATTGCAAAACTTCTTGACTTTTGCAGCAAGTTGTGTTTATCGGATTTACTCCGCATATCTCTAAAAAAAAAAGATTTATTTACAAATCTTAATTTTTGATTAAATTTAGTATTATAATCTTGGTAACTTCCAACTAAGTATTTATTCTCACTATCATGATAGCGGATCAATTTCCTTGGCTGACCGCAATTGTCATCCTACCCCTCCTCGCTTCCCTCGCCATTCCTTTTCTGCCCGATACAGACGGCAAAACAGTACGCTGGTATGCGCTAGGCGTAGGTATTGCAGATTTTGTGTTAATGTGCTGGGTGTTTTGGACTCATTACGATCCGAGTATCTCTAGTTTCCAAATCGTAGAACAATATTCCTGGATACCTTCTTTAGGCCTCAACTGGTCTGTTTCCGTTGACGGACTTTCAGTTCCGCTGGTACTGTTGGCGGGATTGGTGACGACGCTATCTATTTTTGCTGCATGGGAAGTCGATCGCAAGCCACGACTCTTCTACTTCCTGATGCTGGTGATGTACTCGGCACAAATAGGAGTTTTCGTCGCCCAAGACATCATGCTGCTGTTCATTGTCTGGGAATTAGAACTAATTCCGGTGTACCTCCTGATCTCGATTTGGGGCGGACAAAACCGCCGCTACGCAGCTACCAAATTCTTGATTTATACCGCAGGCGCTTCCATCTTTATTTTGATAGCTGCCTTAGCAATGGCATTCTACGGCGGAGGCACCCCCACCTTCGACATGGTAGAACTTGGCTTGAAGGACTACCCACTAGGTTTAGAATTACTGCTTTATGCGGGATTGTTAATTGCCTTCGGTGTGAAACTGGCGATTTTCCCCTTCCACACTTGGCTACCTGATGCCCACGGTGAAGCATCTTCTCCCGTGTCGATGATTCTGGCCGGCGTATTGCTGAAAATGGGCGGATACGGACTGATTCGGCTGAATTTGGAACTTCTTCCCCAAGCACACGTTTACTTTGCACCGATTATGGCGGTGCTCGGCGTGGTCAACATTATCTACGGCGCGCTGAATTCCTTCGGTCAATCGAACATGAAGCGCCGCCTAGCGAATTCGTCGATTTCTCACATGGGATTCGTGTTGTTGGGTATTGCTTCCTTCACGGATTTGGGAATCAACGGGGCGCTGTTGCAAATGATTTCCCACGGTTTAATCGCCTCAGTATTGTTCTTCCTGGCTGGCGTTACTTACGATCGCACCCATACAATGATCATGGACGAGATGGGCGAGATTGGAAAAGTCATGCCGAAAGTGTTTGCTTTGTTTACTGTAGGCGCGATGGCATCCTTGGCACTCCCCGGAATGAGCGGTTTTGCTAGCGAATTGTCCGTGTTTGTGGGCGTCGCAACTAGCGATATGTACAGCGGTTCTTTCCGCGCGGTGACAGTGTTCCTGGCGGCAGTAGGACTGATTTTGACGCCGATTTATTTGCTCTCGATGCTGCGACAGTTATTTTACAACTGTGGGACACTAGCAGCTTGCGACCTTGAGGATCTAAATTTGCAGAATCAGAGAAACAATCTGGATGAAGCGGTTTGTTTCGGTAATAGTTGTGTTTTGCCGGGTGATGCACCGTTTATTGATGCTAAACCTCGGGAAGTGGCGATCGCATTTTGCTTTTTGATACCGATTGTCGGCATTGGTTTTTATCCCAACATGGCGATGCAAGTCTACGATGCCAAGACTGTCGCAGTCAACGCAGAAGTCCGCCAATCTTACATCCAAATCGCTCAACAAAATCCTCGGATTTATGCGAATCAACTTTTGGTTCCCAAGATTGCCCAAGCTCAAAAATCGCCTGCTTTGGACAAAATTACACGGTCTGAATCTGCATCGGTTTTTGGCATTGTCAAATAATTTTATCGAATTCTGTTTTTGTTGAAAACTGGGCGATCGCTTTTGTCAAAGGGCGATCGCTTTTTTCTTATCGCTGAATTTCTGAAATAATCTGTGCCAGATTCTGCCTAGCATATCCCACCTCAAGAATCGATTCATCCTCCAGATCCGAGACAACTTTATTCAAGATATTTAGCGGTTCTTCAGAGCCTGTCGTCTTCACGAACAAAACTTGCAACCGATTTTTTACTAATGCTAAAATAGAGCTACTTGGTTCGCTTTTATCGCCTTTCCGTTTAGCAATTTTGATGCTCAAGTTGTGAGTTTTCAACAGCCGCATTCTTTCTCTTCCTTGCGTCTTAACTGTCTCCAAAACCTCTACTCGAATCTGGTCCACTAATCTGTCGGTCACATATTGCACGATCAAAGGCTGAAGCATAAAAAAAGTTTCCCCGCCCTCACTGATTTTGTCAATCAGCGAGCGACGACCCAGAGAATCGAGATTTTTTAGCAAATCTGAAAACGATGAATAGACGAACATCTGCTCTCGTAAAGTTGGCAGGGAAATCGGGGTTTGAGCAATAGCAATCCAGTAGGCAATATCTTGTTCTGAACTCGATATTCGATCGAACTGCTGCGCCAGCAAATTGCTGATATGTTCTTCAATAAATAAAGCCGTTGCTTCCAAAAGCTTTAAAACATTCCCCTCAAAAAATTCGTTAATTGTTGTCGCTACAATCTTTAATGCTAATAGATTGCCTCCGTACCGAGATAACAAGATTTCCAACTCTCGATCTTGAGGCAACAAACCTTTTTCTTGGAAAATTTCCCGGGCTATTTCCTCGGAAATAGCAGGTTTTAAAGACCGCACTTTTTCTCCCGCCAGCAAAGCCAGTTCCGTAGGTTCTTCCGAACTAACTAGCAGTAAACAGCTATTGTGATTGACCTCACACAGCCGCACGATTAAATCTCGATATCCTTCGTAGCCTTCCCGGTAGTGTCCCGCTAATTCTTCGGGTCTGAGAACCGCTTCAAAATCGTCTAAAATTACCAGACAGCGGTGTTTCCGCAGATACTCGACCAATCGCGAAATTTTGCTGTTGAGGTCGATCCTCTTCGAGGGATCGGCTAACGGCACATCGGGTTTTTGTTGATTAGAAAAAAGTTGAATTAAGCTTCCTAGGAAGTCGGATGGTGCTGGTGTCGATCGCAGCGATCGCCAAATCACAAAATCAAACTCATTCTGTACCTGTTTTGCCAACTGCACTGACAGAGTTGTTTTGCCGCTACCACCCAAACCCAGCAGCGCTACCAGGCGACAATTATCTGATACAATCCAGTGCTTTAAAGTAGTTAATTCTTCAGTCCGTCCGTAAAAAACCGAAACATCCGGTGCTTGGCCCCAATCTTCCTGTCGGTGTCCAATCGCCATCTTCAATAGAGAGCCTTTTCCTCGACTAAAATCGCTCGTTCCCTGATCGGTGTGGTATGAAAACAGCAACTGATGCCTCAATTCCGAAAGCTTTCCAGGGCCGTTCCCCCCGATATGAAACTTTTTGTAAACTTCGCCGAGTCTTTTGCGAACCGCGATGTCGCTAATGCCAAGCTTGGTTGCAATTGTCGCCGTAGATTGACCGTCGAGAGCCATAAAGACTGTTTCTAACTCGGCATCTGTGACGCCGCGCTCCTTAGCGATCGTTTGCACAAAGCTTTGAGGAATCGGAGTAGTCAAGGTAAGAATCTCGCCTATACTAAAAATCTATCTTCCATTATATTCTGTGAGTTCTCGCGGGCGAGCAATTAAATCGAATCCGCCAAAGTTCAGCTTGCTTTTTGTTTGGGCAGTTTTAGATATTTATACCAATTATCGATCGTGATACCACTTCAAAAAAAGAATACAACTTTAGTAAAACCTATTATAGGGTTGGTGGAGCCGCGGCGATTCCTCTGTAGAACCCAAGTATAAATCTTCAACCCCGCCTCCACCCACCGCGCACCCACAACCGGGTAAATGTACAATCCCTGAAAGCAGTGCTGTATCAGCTAAAAACCTTCGTACTAGCGTGGTATTCTTCCGTCGAAACCAGTCGCCAATCCCCATCGCCCAAAAGTTCCAAAACCTGCTGGTGATATTGCAACAAACTCATTCTGTGACCGACACTCACAAAAGTAGTTTTAGTGGCTTGCAACTGCTCGTATAAATGTTGCTCGTTCTTCAAATCCAAAGCACTTGTCGCCTCATCCAAAATAGCATATCGCGGTTCCGTCAATAACAATCTAGCAAAAGCTAAACGCTGCTGTTCTCCCAGCGACAAAATCTCACCCCAATCTAAATCCGCATCAAAGCCGCCCAATCTTTCCGGCAAATCTGCTAAGTTTACTGATGTCAAAACGCGACGCAATTTTTCCTCATCAACCTCGCTGCTGGTGTTGGGATACAGAAGTTGCGATCGCAAACTACCCAAAATCATATAAGGACGCTGCGGCAAAAACAGCATTTCCCCCAATTCCGGCCGCGCCAAACGGCCAGTTCCCGATTCCCACAAACCCGCAATTGCCCGCAGCAAAGAACTCTTCCCAGCACCGCTTTGGCCGACAATTAACAGTCCTTCACCGGGCTGCACTGCTACCGACAAATCGCTAATCAAAGTCTTTTGATGCTTGGGAGTATCTAAAGTAACGTGTTCCAGCGTCAATTGCGAACTTATAACTGTATCGATTGTTCTGGAGTCTAGTTGTACACCAGTTTTTTTATCTTTTATTGAGTCATTAAACGTGGCTAAACGATTAATTCCCGCTGCAAACAAACTCAAGCTTTCAATCCTATATACAACCAAAGAAAAGGCATCGGAAACCTGACGAAAAGCAAATTCAGCTTGAGTAATATCACCGTATCGGATCTCACCTGAAAAGTAGATAGAAGCCAGGAATAAAGAAGGGATAATATAAGTTGCATATCTATAGCCAACTCTAAAATATCCCAGATTTCGCTGCCAACCAATTAGCAAATTAAAGTTCCGAACAGCTTGTAAAAAGCGGTCTTTTACCTGAAGAGATTCTTGTGCTTCTCCCCGGTAAAAAGCAATAGATTCTGCATTGTCCCGAATGTGAACCAATCCATAGCGAAAGTCAGCCTCTTTGGAGAGCTGATTGAAGTACAAAAATATCAACCTTTTGCCAAAAATTACCATGACTGTCGTGCCAAAGACAGCATAAATAATTAGTCCGAGCGAAAGAGCTTTGGAAATAGACCAGAGAATGCCTGTAAAAGAAATAATATCGATAACTGCTCCCAAGATAAGCAGCAAAAACTCTAAACTTGTGCTAGTGAAAGATTTGATATCTTCCGCAATCCGCTGATCGGGATTGTCGATTTCCTTCTGAGAATTGATTTCGTAATAAGCGCGGTTTTGCAAATAACTACCTAGGAAACTATCAGTCATCCACTCTCGCCAGTACAATCCCAGTTTATCTTGGGTATACCCGTAAATAACAACTATCGGGGTACCGATAATAAAAACTCCAGCATAAACCCACATAAACCGCCAAAAAGTAATTTGATCTTTTTCAGCCAGCGCTGTAGTGAAAAAATTACTAATATAGCTAATGACTACGTTAATTCCGCTAACAGACAGCGACAAAAATAGCAGCAGAGCTAACATTATCCACTGCTTCCAGCGCGGTATCAACTTGCTTCTAAAAAAGACAAAAGCAGCCAGCGGGAGGATTAGCATTAAACCAACGATCGCAATTGTCGGTGAGTAGATAATTTCTTTAATTAAAGTAGCTAAGCCAGCCGCAACCCCGTTAAAAGCCTCTGGAAAAAAGACTTGAGCAACCAAACTAATAACACTGACAGCCACAAACATCGCAGCGAACAGAAATATCAACAACAGCACTACTAATCCTAAAAAGATTCTGCCACCTCCCGGCTCTAAAGGATAAAAGTAAGGTTGAGCGATCGCAATAAATCTCTGCCACAACTGACGGTCAAATCGATTCATCTTTGCTGTTTACAAAACTACTTTGACTGTTCTAACATATCAAGCCTGGTGACAAAATGCAGCAGTAACTTATTTCGGAGTTTCGCGAAAATTTTGTCTCACCCACAGACGGAAACTTGTTTTCCGAGTTAACTGGTGGACAGAAAAAGCTTAGGAACTTACTTCAAGCTTTTAGATTCATCTGTTGAATCAATTATTTAATCTCAAATCTCAAATTGCTCTAGCTGGAAGAAGTTGCGCTATCACCGGCCAAGTCCGACTGCAATTTACTGCTGTAAAATCGTTGGCTAATTCCTAAAATTACTTGTTTCATTAGCCAATACAAAACAGCAATTACTACAAAAGTTACCGCCATGACTAAGACCGGACGCTTGCCTATCAAATCGTTCATTACTGTGTTAACTAGCGCATCGGGGTTAGTAAGAATGTCCCAAGTGTTGAAGCGGATAAATCGCCCTAAGTAAATGCCGATCGCCGAAAGTGCGTGTATAGTTATCTCCGTTGCCAGGATAAATTTACTCCAACCCTGTTGCTTTAAATAGTAACCCAAATTCATCACGGACAGCACGTAAGCTCCAAACCCGACCAGCATAAATGCCAGATACTGCGGGATCAAAGCTAGAGTCACAATCCACACCGAGTTCCCCTCTTTAATCTGACGGATCAGGTGAATGATATCAGTTAAAACGTAGGGCGCATTAGGCAAAAATGCGATAAACCAGAAAAAACCGCCCCACCAGCGGAGAGAGCGAACTCCGCGCTGCCGCAGTACCCAGATCTCTACAGCCATGAGTGCCAGTGTAATAACGATCGCGCCCAAAAGGTAAGTTTTTCCTACATCTTGCACAATGTGCTTCAGATAGTTAAAAACATGGCGCGTACTGGGCAAAAAAGTAGCGCCCAGGAGAATGCCCGTACCCCACAGCAGCCAGCGCGATCGAGGTTTGCGGAACAGCCAAAAACTCAGGCCCAGCGGTACTAAACTCAAAAACAAATTCCAAGACATCCAACGGACATTGTGTCCCATTGCTTGCAGCGCTTCCAGGATTAATCCCATCATGTCAATTTTTATACACTTAAAGGTTTGATGCAGCACCGCTTCCTTAGCAGCTTCAATCTATTTTAGTCGTTAACTTGTAGGGTCCGTCACCTTATGACCCCAAAGACCACGCCTGAAAATCAGGAACTGCTAATACTTGTAGGGTGCCTCAGCTTATGACTCGACGCCCGCGCCTGAAAATCTAAAATCGACTGACGCCCTGTACCACTGTGGATTGAATTCTAAAATCTAAAATCTAAAATCTAAAATCTACTAACGCACCCTACTATTCATGTACTTAGTCGAGGGGAATCTCAATCTTAAAAGTCGTTCCGCATCCTATAGATGAAATACAGTCAATCTTACCCTTGTGCTTTTCCACCACAATCGAGTGGGCGATAGACATTCCCAGCCCCGTACCTTTTCCCACAGCTTTCGTAGTAAAAAAGGGGTTAAAAATTCGATCGACTATCTCATCGCGAATGCCCATACCGTTGTCCGAAATTTCTACGATAAGAGTTTTCTGAGTGGTTACACCCGTGGAAATAGCAATCCGTCCACTCTTTGTCTCTGATTGTGGAACCGATAACTGGTGATATCGTTCTTCAATGGCATCAATTCCATTAGCAATAATATTCATAAACACCTGATTCAGTTGGCTCGCATAGCACTCCACCAGTGGCAGTTTTCCAAACTTCTTAATTACTTCAATTTCCGGGCGGCTGTCCCGACTCTTCAAGCGATGCTGCAAAATTAACAAAGTGCTTTCAATTCCCACGTGAATATCTACTGGCTTCATTGCGGATTCATCGAGCCGGGAGAAATTTCTGAGAGACAACACAATTTGCCGGATGCGCTCTGTTCCTACCTGCATTGAACCCACAAGTTTTATTAAATCCTCTGCCATGAATTCCAAATCAATCTCTTGAATGCGATCGACAATTTTTGAATTGGGTTCGGGATACTCCTGTTCGTAAAGAGTCACCAGATCCAGCAACTGTTTTGTATACTGGTTGAGATAATCAATGTTAGCGTGAATGAAGTTAATGGGATTATTAATTTCGTGAGCGATGCCTGCAACTAATTGCCCTAAAGAAGACATTTTTTCAGTTTGGATGAGCTGAGTTTGAGTAGAGCGTAATTCCCGCAGCGCTGACTCTAAATCTTGAGCTTTTTCTCTTTCTCGTCCCTCGCTTTGCTGTAGTGCTTCTTCTGCTCGCTTGCGAGTCGTAATATCCTGGCAAAATCCAATTATTACCTTAGCCTGACCGTCAGCATTCCTGCTAAAAACACTATCCCGACTTTGCAACCACAAAAATTCACCCTTTATTGCCCGCATCCGGTACTCAATTTCTCTAATTTCGCCATCTTCAACTCCTACAAAGCTCGCGTGATGTTTTATAATTTTCGGCAAATCTTCGGGGTGTATTAACTGAGGCATCAGTGACGAATCCATCGCTTTAATGTCGTCAGATGTATAGCCCAAAAGTACGAAAAGTGAAGTATTAGCGTAGATATTTCGCTGTTCTTCCAAGTCGTAGAGATACAAAATACCGGGAGTACCATCGGCTATTTTTTGAATGAACTGCTGGCTTTCTTGCAAAGCTAACTCAGCTTGTTTGCGATCTGTAACATCAACGGCGATGCCGTCCCAAAGAAAAGCGCCGTTTTCTTTAGCTTCAGGACGCGACATTATCTGCAACCAGCGAATCTGGCCTGAAGGTAGCACCATCCGTCCTTCCCACTGCCAAGGTTGCAAAGTCTGGGCAGAAATAGCAACAGATTCGTCATGATTTTGGAGGTCGTCGGGATGAATTAAGTTTCTTACCAAAGCCGCATTTTGCAGAACATCTTCTGGTTCTAACTCCAAAAGTTCTCGGCAAGCAGGACTTATGTAAGGAAAACTAGAAGAGCCATCTGCACCCAACAAAAATTGATAAATGATTCCCGGCAAGTTAGCAGACAGCTTTTGGTATCTTGCCTCACTTTCCCGTAGTGCTTGCTCTGCTTTTTTGGGTTCCGTGATGTCAGTAATTGAACCAACCATGCGGACTGGTTTTCCAGATGCGTCCCACAAAGCTTGTCCCCGGCTCAATATCCATTTGTAGCCGCTGTTGTAACACCACCAGCGGTATTCGATGATGTAATGGGGCGTTTTCTTGTTTAAATGGTCTTGGAGAGCTTGCATTGCTAAGGCTAAATCGTCGGGATGCGTGTCCTTGTTCCATTGGTCAAAGTCCTCGAGAATTGAGCCGTGTTCGTATCCAGTGATTTCTTTAAATCGATCGGACAGGAATAGTTCCCCTGTTTGCAAGTTCCAGTCCCAAATGCCGTCATTGTTGCCTTTGAGTGCTAACTGCCAGCGTTCTTCAGTTTGCATCAATTGCTCAGTTCTCTCTTTGACTCTATTTTCTAGTTCTTGATTGAGTAGTTGGAGACTTTCTTCTGCCTGTTTGCGTTCGATCGCAATTCCTGCTAAGTTTACGATCGCCTCTATCAATTGCAACTCAAAAAGATGGGGGTGGCGCGGTTGGGAATAATACATTCCAAAAGTTCCCAAAACCTGACCCTGAGATGAAAAAATAGGAGTAGACAAGCAAGCTCTCAGCCCAAAACTCAAGGCTAAATCTCGAAAATTTTTCCACAAAGGATCGCTGGCAATATCTGTAACGATCACCTGTTGGCGGCTAAAGACAGCAGTGCCACAGGAACCGACATCCGGGCCGATAGCTATACCATGAATAGCAGCATTGTAACTGTCGGGCAAACTGGGCGCTGCTCCGTGCAGCAAATGTTTGCCGTCTGGAGCGAGAAGCAATATTGAACCCATGACATCTCTAGATTGTTGTTCGATAATTTCAACTAAAGTATTTAAAGTAGCGCCAAGATTTGTGCCCTTAGCAATCATTTCTAAAATTTGTTTTTGACCGGTCAACCAACTTTCAGCTTGCTTGCGCTCCGTAATGTCGCGGGCTATCCAAATAAAAGTGTTTTCCTGCATTGGAGAAATGTTAGCGACAAACCAAACTTGTTGGTGGTCTATTTGCAGGCTGTATTCTAGGGAATGGGTCTGTTTTTTGTCGGCGGTAAGTTGAATTTGACTGAGGAAAAAATCTGCTGTTTCTTGTGGCAGGATATCGTGCAGAGTTTTGTCTATAAGTTCCGCCGACGGTTTGTATAAAAGGTCGGGATTTGTAGGCGCAATTTTCAGATAACGTCCCTCAATATCAATCACAAAAATTACGTCGTTCATGGCAGCGAACAAAGCTCGAAGTTCCGATTCAGAAGCTTGGAGGGCGATTTCAGCTTGTTTGCGATCGCTAATATCCGTCCCGATACAAAGCAGTCCTGCCACATTTCCCTTGGCATCTAGTAAAGGTTTATTTGTCCACGCTATCCACACCCTTTCTCCATTGCTGCGGATGTTTTCGTTTTCGTTTTGGAAGTATTTTTCCGGCTGTGGCAAAGAGTCTCGAATCATTGCCGCCAGGTCACTTTCTAATAAATCTGTTTTCGGTATAATGGTGCCGATCGCACTTTTGCCGATGATTTCTGCTTCTGAATACCCGAAAAAAGTTTCAGCAAACTCGTTAAAAAAAGTAATTTTGCCTTCACTGTCTAACTGCACAATCATGCTGTTAGCATTCTCAACCAATTGTCGGTACTTAGCTTCGCTTGCCTGCAGCTTCACAGGGCCATACACCCAGCTAAACGCCACGACCCCGCTGAAAACAGCCAGCCAGCCGCCTCCAAAGATCAGCCACCCCCGAAACGGCGAATTCGCAGGCCATCCTCCCGCCGGAATTGCTGCCAACTGCCAGGAACCCTGCGGCAAAGTCACTTCCAGCAGCACGGGATTGTGCTGAAAAATTGACCCGTCACCGAAAAACACAGGGCCGGCTGCTCCCTTCCCGTCTTTGCCCCGCAGAGCGTATAGCAGCTTCGCTGAGGAGTCGTTGAGTCCTGCTTCTTCAATCAGGGAATTTTTGTCGATGATCAAACCTGTCAAGCCCCAGTAAACTCCTGTTTCAGGCTCGGCGCCCGAAGGTGTGAGAAAAATCGGCGATCGGCTGATAAACGTCTCGTCCCCCTCCAATAATTTCACGGGCCCGGCTAGCAAAGTTTTTCTGGTGTAGATAACCTCTTTGACCATTTGCCGCTGTGCGGGTAGCGCCGTCAAGTCAACCCCGATCA
This sequence comes from Microcoleus sp. Pol1C5, assembly GCF_036701115.1. Taxonomy (NCBI): domain Bacteria; kingdom Bacillati; phylum Cyanobacteriota; class Cyanophyceae; order Oscillatoriales; family Microcoleaceae; genus Microcoleus; species Microcoleus sp. Pol1C5. The sequence goes on from NZ_JAUBQE010000038.1 coordinate 59,936, forward strand.
GCGCTTCATTTCCCTCCCGTGGATAAATGTAAGCGACCGTCGTGCCTTTAACTAAAGTTATGGCGCGGATGCCCGGTTGCTGTGCCACCAGAATTCTCGCCGTCGCTGTAAACTCGGCTTCAGTGATGTTTGGGTTGTTGGAAAGGTAAGCCCCCAAACCCCGCGTCAAAAACACGCGGGAATTCAAAGCGCCTTCGAGCTTAGAACGGACTGTGCTGAGGCGATCGAGGGTGCTAGCGCGGTTGTACTGCAAAAACCGTCGCTGTTCCGATCGCTCTAAAATGCCAACTCCGACGAAAATTGCTATTGATGCCGAAATAGCTGCTAAGTACGGTGAAATTTGAAATTTTTTAACCTTAAAGTATTCCATCTGCCGGGGGTTAAGGTATTCTTTTACGTCTTTAGATAGATTTAGTTTAGTTTGATTTCTCTAAACAAAGGCAAGCTTTCGGGGATACCGGGCTTTTCGCAAGCTAGCACGAGTTTTGGGTCTTCTAGGACGCCCGCCGAACATGGGCGATCGGCTTGCCTCTAATCATCTATTCTGTGGACAAAGTTTTAAATCTCAAATCGACTGACCGAAAGTAATGTGGTCATAAGCCCCCGGATTCATTCCTTCGCAAACTCAGGACGGAGACTTTAAAAAGCTTTGCATCCTTCCTAAAAAGCCCCCGGATTCATTCCTTCGCAGTCTCAGGACGGGATCAATCTAAAATCTAAAATCTAAAATTGGTTGACTCGTCATTTATCGGGTAGGGCGCGCCATCCTCCCCCACGACAGCGGTGAGGGAGCGCACCACCGAAAGACGGAATTTATTAGCTAAAATAAGGTTAGCAATAATTTTTTTCAGCGCTACGGCTAATCATTCATAGGGGCAATTTGATGCAAGAACAGTTGATGGAAGCGATCGCACCTTACCGCGATCGCGTGGATTATCTGGAAGTTCGCCTCGAACAAAGCGAGTCAACTGCGATTAGTTTTCGCGGCCCTCAGTTAGATGCTGTCAACCGCAGTTTTAGTCTCGCCGGCGGCATCCGCGCCTGTCATAAAGGCGGCTGGAGTTTTGTAACTTTTAACGGTTTAGCTGAGTTAAAAGACCGAATTGAAGAAGCTGTAGTGCAGTCTCGTTTGGTTGGCAGCGAAAAAACTCTACTAGCAGATGTCACCCCGATTCAAGATTATGTAACGGTGGAGTTGGGTCGCGACCCGCGCTCTATTACTCTAGCCGAAAAGCGGAAATTGCTCGAATCTTACAATCAGTTGCTGTTAGATTACGACCCGCGAATTCAGACGACAATGGCAGGTTATAGCGACAGATTTGGGATTACTTATTTTGTGAATTCTCAAGGTACTTGCATCGCTCAAGAGCGCTTGGACGTGACCGGGCGTTTCGGGGCGATCGCCCGCGGCGAGGGCGGTGTCGTCCGCCAAGGGTTTGAGTCGATTCACTCGCGATCGGATTACGATGTCTTGACAAATATTGAAGATCGTGTTAAGAGTGCTGCCGTTCGAGCTGTGGGGCAACTAGAGGCAAAATCGGTGAAAGGCGGTCAGTATCCGGTGATTTTAGACCCTTATTTGTCGGGGGTGTTTATTCACGAAGCTTTCGGGCATTTGTCAGAAGCAGATGGTATTTACGAAAACCCGAAAATGCAGGAATTGTTGACTTTGGGCAAGCCTGTGGCGATCGAACAATTGAATGTAATTGACGACGCAACTGTACCGGGATTGCCGGGAACTTTGAAATACGACGACGAAGGCGTGCCTGCTCAGTGCAAGCATTTAATTAAAAATGGAGTTTTAGCGGCTCGGATGCACAATCGCGAGACTGCGGGCAAAATGGGCGAAAGTCCGACGGGAAATGCCAGGGCTCTGAGTGCTACTTTTATGCCTTTGGTGCGGATGACTAATACTGCGATCGAGTCTGGCGAACATTCTTTTGACGAAATGGTTGCGGACATTGACGAAGGAGTTTATGCAGTGCGGATGTTGGGAGGACAAACCAACGGCGAAATGTTTACCTTTGCGGCGGCTCAAGGGTTTATGATACGCGACGGTAAATTGGCCGAACCCGTGAGCGATGTCACTTTAAGTGGCAATGTATTTCAGACTTTAAAGGATATTGAGTCTATAGGAAACGACTCGGTTTATGCCTACGGCGGTTGTGGTAAAGGCGGCCAGAGTGGTTTGCCCGTAAGCGTCGGCGGCCCCCATTTGCGGATTAAAAATGTCGTCGTCGGAGGAAGATAGTCATTAGTCATTAGTTCAAAACTGACGCAACTGGCATATGGTGAAGGCGTGCTTGCGCCCTCACGCCTCACCTTAACCAGTCCGGGACACTGACAAGTTGACAAATCACTCAAAATCTACTGTTGACGGCTTCAGCTAGGTCGTTCGGTGTTCGGTGTTTGGGAGACTTCAGGAATTACAGAAAAATTGGGGAAGTGCGATCGCGATATTAGATTTTACCAGAGTTTACCCTGATTTTTATTTAATTCCGCTTAACTCGCCTTCATCTGTAGCCGATCGCTCTGGTTAATGGGAATCTCAATCACAAATTCTGCACCTTGATCTGGCTGCGAAAAACACTTCAAATCTCCGCCGTGCTTCTCCACAACAATCTGATAGCTGATCGATAATCCCAAGCCAGTGCCATCACCCAGAGGTTTAGTTGTGAAGAAAGGATTAAACAACCGATTTATTACATCGCTTGTCATCCCCGATCCATTATCTTTAAAACTGATTCTTACCCATTCGCGATTCAGCATAGAAGTAGCAATCGTAATCGTCCTAGGCTCGTTTTTAATTTGCTCCGGGCTGCCTTTTTTATCATAGTGATTCAAGGCATAAATGGCATTGCTCAAGAGGTTCATAAATACCTGATTCAACTGACAGGCATAACATTCTATTTGTGGCAAATCTCCGTATTCTTTAATAACTTTAATAGACGAAGAATTCGGCTTAGCCTTGAGCTGACTCTGCAAAAGCACTAGAGTGCTATCGATTCCCTCGTGAATATTAACGGGTTTCATCTCAGCTTCGTCTAGGCGCGAGAAGTTCCGCAACGTCAGCACAATCTGACGGATACGTTCTGCCCCCAATTTCATCGAAGACAACATTTTAGGCATATCCTCTTGGATATATTCCAGCTCTATTTGCTCAATTAAAGCATCGATTTCAGGGTATTTATGGGCATCGTGCTGCTGGTAAAGCGTGATTAAACTCAATAGCTGATGAGTGTAATCATTGACATAAGTTAAGTTGCCATAGATGAAGTTAACGGGATTATTAATTTCGTGGGCAATACCTGCAATTAGTTGTCCTAAGATCGACATTTTCTCAGTCTGAATAAGCTGAGACTGGGTGCGCTGTAAATTTTGCAATGCCAGTTCTAGTTGGATGGCTTTTTCTCGCTCTCGCGCTTCCGATTGCCGCAATTTATCCTCTCTTTCTTGGCGGGAGCGCTCGTTTTCCTTTAGCTGTTGCACATGGCATAAAGTTTTGTTAATTGTAATTTCTAAATCCTGAAAATTTAGAGGCTTAATTAAAAAGTCAAATGCCCCGCCGTTCATTGCCTTTCTGATATTCCCCAAGTCGCCATAGGCAGATATAACTATTGTTTTGACCATAGTAACTAGCTCGTTAAGTTTCGCGAGCAAAGCCATGCCATCCATGACTGGCATATTAATGTCTGTCAGTATAATATCTATATCAGGCTGCTCTTGCAACGTTGAAAGCGCTTCTACGCCATTGTGTGCAAAAAAAACTTGGTATTCTCCGGTGCGGATCTTTTGTCTAAATTTCTGGCAAATTAAAGATTCTAAATCTGGCTCGTCATCCACAAATAATATTTTAGCTGGCAGATTTTGAGCTATTTCGGTCGTAGGCGACATTTTTTGAACTCCTGGATTTCATTAAATTATCCGACGAGTAATATTTATCTACTTTACGTTTTATTATAGATTATTTCAGGAGTAATGAAAAGGGTGATTTGTACAATGGCAAACCGGATGGCTGGAATAGGCTCTGAGTTTGATAGAAGTCGATTGATTAGCTAAGGTCGAGTGCCGCCCTAGTTTGTCTGATTGGAATTTCAATCCATAACTCTGTTCCCTGCCCCACCTCTGAAAAACAGTTCAATGCGCCCCCATGCTTCTCCTGTACAATTTGGTAGCTTATATAGAGATCCAAACCCGTACCCTCACCTACAGGCTTAGTAGTAAAAAATGGTTCAAAAATTCGGTCTTTCACCTCTGCCGTTATTGCCGGCCCATTGTCCCGAATTTTAATGACGACACGGGATTTTTCCTATAGCAGAAAAGTGCGAATAGTAATGGCTAGCGGGCAAGCGAGGATGCGATCTACTGAGCGTTGTTTGTTGTATTCATTTAAAGCATCAATCGCATTAGAAAGGATGTTGATAAAAACCTGGTTTAGTTCTCCGGCATAGCATTCCACTAAAGGCAGATTGCTGTACTCCTCGATCCCTTGAATCTCTGGACGCGCTGCCCTTGCTTGAAAGTGATTATGCAAAATCAGCAGGCTGCTTTTTATCCCCTCGTGAATGTCAACCGACTTTATGTTAGCTTCATCTAGCCTTGAGAAGTTACGCAAAGACAAAACTATCTTCTGAATGCGGTTAACACCCCCTTTCATCGAAACCAAAATTTGGGGTAAATCTGCTATCATAAATTCCAAATCTATGGCTTCGGTTTCAGCTTGAATCTCAGAACTGGGAGGGGTGTACTGCTGATAAAGATGCAGCAGATGCACTAGGTCTTGAATATAATCACTGACGTGGCTGATATTGCCGTAGATAAAATTGACGGGGTTGTTGATTCCATGGGTAATCCCCGCAACCACTTGACCCAAAGAAGACATTTTTGCGATCTGAATCAGTTGATCTTGGGTCTTTTTTAGGTCTTGCATATAGTTTTGTAAATGCTGAGCTTCTTCTCTAGCGCGAGCTTCTGACTCCCGCAAGCGCTGATTTTCTTTTAACTGTTGCACCTCGCGCAGCGTTTTGTTGAGGATAATTTCTAGATACTGAAAATCTGGAGTTTAGACTAAACAGCTATTAAATCGCGATCGTCACCGCATTCAAAAACGGCAACAGTCGCTGGCGACAAGTTATGAGGCTCAACAATAAGACAGAAGCCCAGCGACCGTTGACGTTCTCTTTGAGGGCGCGAACTCTCCCGAAAGAAACACCCGCAAGGAGCGACCTAATTTCTTGACGGGAGTTGAGACTAAAAAAGAGAGAAGGGTGGCTTTCAGCAGAACTTTAGCCACCGCACCGGGAGAGAATAAGGGTGAAAAAGAAAACCTATCCACTCCCTCAATAAACCGTGAACGATTAAAGGAGTTTCGTCAAGCAGCATACGAGTTATTGGTACGAGCCAAGGATGCAACAAGAGAGCTGATGGATGCAGTGATGACCACCAGAAATGCGTCATGTTTAGCAGAATTTTCACTCAGCCCGCTATTCAATCGTCAATGGCAAGCGTATTTACGAAGCCTTACAAGACTGTAGGCCAGACCGGAAACAACTGATGGAGTTGTAGCCTTGAGCAATTAGAACAGCAAGTACCCGCAACAGAACATATATTAGTGGCGATCGACCACACTGCATGGGGGAGGCCAGAAGCCAAAACATTAGACCTCTTGCAAAAATCATTCTGAAAGGTTGAGTTCATAGTTATATATGCCTGCAATCAGGTTGAAGCGTAAACCAAATCTGTGTGGGCGATTTCGGTAACGTTCCGACAGAATCCGAAAAATTTTCAGCCTCCTATTAACGTGTTCAATAATAATACCTTCGCTTGCCAGAGTACCGTTTTCCTGGCGTTGAACCTGAGATAAATTAGAGCTTTTGGGCTTTTTAGTAGGTATCTGACTATTGGCATGAAGTTTGGCAATTCCTTGATAACCCTTGTCACGCCAAAGCTTAATTGTATTAGCTAGCCTAACTTTACTGCTCTTGAATAGGCGTTCGTCATGCCTTCTGCCTTTACCACGAACCTCTGCAGATAATTGCTCCCGTCTTTTAACCCTCTTCTGTCACTTTCGGCAAAAAATAATCTGGAAGGCTTATAGCATAAGACTTTTACCAAAAATCTTGATTTCAGCCATTCTGTTAGAAAATAAACGCTCAAATGCTCATTATATTTACAGTTAAAAATTTGGCTCTTATTTTTATTTTCTCAGAGTGACAGAAGAGGGTTAATTAACTACTAATTGCGACTTCAAGGTATGATACTTTTTTTTACCGGAAAACACTTGCCGTTGTTTTTTTTTGGACGCTCGACTGGACTTTCGGTCACATCGACCACAACTACTTCTAAAACTGAGTCCGGTTGCAGCAGTGCTTTTTTTCCGGGTAAGCTAAACCGACCTGAACGAATCAATGTGTCCTTGCCCGCGTCTCACGAGCCGGAACGCAGTCGATTCATTGATGTTCCAGCTTTGAGCAATGTGAAAGTAGGTACGGTACTCTCGCCAATATTGTAATGCCAGTAGTACCTGATCTTCTAAGCTCAGTTTAGGCCCACGACCGGGTTTGGGTTTCTGAAGTTGCTGTTGTTCGCTTTACTGACACCATTTCTGCATTAGTTGTAGACCCAACGCCACAGAATCTCTTGAAGGCTTCTGGCTTTAAGCTTTGCACTTGTTCGTAAGTCATCAGTTTTTCCTCTCGATCGCCTCACTATTGCCCTTATTGGGGACTTTTGCAAGAGGTCTAAAATAGAAGCGATCGAACCTGCGACCATAACAGCTACAAATCAAGACAGAGAAAACTTTCTTGAACTCATCGAGGCGATCGCCCGACACATTGCAGCAACTCGCGACCCTTTGCAACATTACCCAGCGTTGGAAAAGGCGATCGCCTCGGGCTTGATTTTATCGACAGCCGAAGCTAGAGCGCTCATCGGAGTTAAGCCCAGCGGCGATCTATTCAAGCGGGGCGCTTTTGCATTCATCCGAGCCGACAAAGTTGGGAGGCAGGCTGGATGGAAGGTTGAAAAAATATGAGATTTTAAACAGTTCATCTTCATCAGCGCTCTCGATGCCCAAAATTTTGCCAATACTTGAGAAACAAGTTTCGTCGTTGAATCCTCTGGCTTTCGCGAGTTTCGATCGCGGGTCGATAATTCTGGCGACGATCATCGCCAATACTAACCTTCTGTTGCGACTATTTTCGGAACTAATTAAATTGGGTAAACCAGTATTTTTCAGGCTACCCAACACTGCTGCTACGTGGCCGTGGGGGCGCGAGCGAGTGATTTTAAAAGAGTCAGGCAAACTGGCGATCGTTACGCTACCTTTTAACAAAGCTTGCAGTCCATCTATCGCATGGTCGGGTAATTTAGACAAGTTTGCCAGAGTGCGTTTCCGTACTTTTGAACCTTCGCGGTAGGACTCGCGAAGTCATACGGCAGGGGGAGAGTTTCTGTTTGGAACACGTTCGATATATGACTACAATTATGCCACGTATCTGCCGAAATAAATCGGAATAAATTCTTAAAATACATGGGTACGCCATCAAGGGGCAAAAAGGAAATTCTTCCTTGTATTGCAAGGATTTGAGAGATTTGAACATCCCCTCTACGGGGGGAACTTCAGATTAAAAAGTTTTCACAATTGAGCGGTTTCTCCCCTGCTCTTTAGCTTCATATAATCCTTGATCGGCCGCAGCAATCAAGATTGACGGGTCAGAGGTGTCCTGGGGAACTACACTGAAAACGCCCAGACTCAAGGTGACGTATTTATTAACAGCAGATTGAGGGTGAGCAATTTTAAGATTTAGCACTTCATGCCGGATCGCCTCAGCGACTTTTAGCGATCCTTCAGCTTTTGTATTAGGTAGAATTACAGCGAATTCTTCACCTCCGTAACGAGCCAATATATCTCCCGGACGCTTAATAGCACGGCTAATCGCTTGAGCCACTTGCTGTAGACAGAAATCCCCGGCTAAATGACCATAAGTATCATTGTATTTTTTGAAATAATCAATGTCACCTAAAATCAAAGATAAGGGTAATTGCTCTCGTGCCATCCGTTGCCACTCTCTATTGAGAGATTCATTGAACTGACGACGATTAGCGATTCCTGTTAAGCTATCTAAAGAGGCGAGACGCTGTAGCTCGATATTAGCTTCAACCAAAGCAGATTCAGCTTGTTTACGATTCTTGATTTCCTGTTGTAGCAATGTATTTTGCTCGGCGATTTTCTGTGCTTGCTTCTGAAGTTTGAGATACAAATTGCGGATAATTAGTTGGTTTTTAATGCGAGCTAAAACTTCGGCTGACTGAAAGGGTTTGGTAATGTAATCTACCCCTCCAGCATCAAAGGCTTTTACTTTATCAAATACATCGTCAAGAGCGCTGATAAAAATTACTGGAATCTCCGCTGTTTGTGGATGAGTTTTGAGCAACGAGGCAACTTCATAGCCATCCATTTCTGGCATCAAAATGTCAAGTAAAATCAGAGCGGGGGGAGAATTTTGGGCAACTTTTAAAGCTAGCTGACCGTTAATTGCCTTCCGGACTTTATATCCAGACCCGGTAAGGATAGCGGACAAAACTCGGAGGTTGTCTGGATGATCGTCAACGATGAGGATGTCCCCAAAAGAAGCGGGTACTTGATGGCTATTCATTACTAGATGCTCGGATTAAATCAAAGAGTATATCTAAGCGAAAGTTATTAATCAAATCTGTCAGGGTGCGTGCTAAACTTGCCTCGCTTTCGGGAATTTGGTCGATTAGCTGCAATATTACCTCGTCGTTAGCACAAAGCACCTCGTGTCGGAACTGTGCTATCCACTCAGAAGGCATGACGTTTAGATCCTCTAGTGTTAAGTTTCTCGGTGTTGCTAGCTCAGGTGAGCTATCCGACAAATCCTCTTGATAAATATAACGGACTCCTAAGTGTTGAGCCATCTTGTCAAATAGCACCGACTCTAGAAAAGGCTTATGTATAAAGTCATCGCAGCCTGCTGTCATAATCTTGGCTCGATCTTCGTCAAAAGCACTAGCAGTTAAAGCAATAATTTTTGTTTCGTTGGTAGATGATGAGTTGGCAGGTAAGTTGTGATTCTCTCCAGCTACTGCACTTTGCTGTTCCAAAGCTTTTATTTCTCTAGTTGCTTCGTAGCCGTCCATGACGGGCATTCGCATATCCATCCAGATTAAGTGTGGTTTCCAAGTTGACCACAAAGCGATCGCTTCTTGACCGTTAACCGCTTCTCGCACTTCAAATCCTAACGGTTTGAGTATGCTTAAGAGCAACTGACGGTTCTCTTCGACATCCTCAACAACTAGAATGCGGTACACAGGTTGATTTGGCTCTAATCCAATAACTTCCTGGGTAATCGATAAACTCTTGTCATCAGATTCATCAACCTCGCTGGCGAGGATATCGAATGTGAAAATTGTTCCCTGACCGAGTTGACTGCTGACTGCAATCTGTCCTCCCATCATCTCTACGAATTGTTGGCTGATAGGTAAGCCCAGCCCCGTTCCTTGCATCGATTTGCGACCTGCTTCTGTTTGTACGAAGGGGTCGAATAAAGTTTTAATTTCATCGGGAGCAATGCCGGGACCAGTGTCTTCAATTTCAAACAACAAATAAGTTTTGGAGCCAAGGTTTGGGAGAGCAAATTTTTCTGATATCCGACCCTTTTTCAGTCGTAAGGCGATGTGACCGGAAGCAGTAAATTTAAGTGAATTTCCTAGCAAATTAATTAAAACTTGACGCAATTTATTTTCGTCAGTTTCCAAGTATTGGGGAACATTTAATGCCCGTTCAAAGGTTAGCTGCAAGCCTTTAGAAATCGCTTTGAATTTGAACATTTGTTCTATATCGTTCAGTAGCTGATACAGGTCAAAGCGACTTTCATTGAGCGTAGTTTGGCCTGCTTCAATTTTGGACAATGATAAAATATCGTTGATTAAATTAAGCAAATGTTCGCCACTACGGTTGATGATGTTTAGCTGTTCTTTTTGCTCAGAGGTAACGGAACTACTGCGAACCATCACCTGGCTAAAACCGAGAATGGCGTTGAGAGGAGTACGCAGTTCATGGCTCATGTTAGACAGGAAGCGGCTCTTAGCGATGGATGCAGCTTGGGCGGCTTGGAGTGCTTTTTGCAAAGCTGCTTCTGCCTTTCTGCGTTCGCGAAGCGCAGCTTGCTGTTCGCTCACATCTATGGCATGACCTACGGCTCGGATTGCTCGTCCGTTGGCATCTCGCATGAGCGTGCCGTAATCGGACACGTAAACGTAGTGACCGTCTCGATGGCGAAGTCGGTATTCCAACAGATAATAACTTTGAGTTTCGTTCGCAAGGGCTTCCGATAGCTGTTGGGACATTTTGGGGAAATCTTCTGGATGGACGTGTTCGTTCCCCCACTCAACGTTCGCGTCGGCTTCTTCGGGGCGGTACCCAACAAGTTCAAATAGTCCCTGCGTCCGCAAAACGCTATTCTGCTTGAAATCCCAGTCGTAGATAAATCCTTTTACTGCCGATGTTGCTAGCTGAAAACGCTCGTTGCTTTCTTGTAGCGCTTGCTCTATTTGCTTGCGATCGCTAATATCGAAGGCTAAACCCTGAAGCACTTGAGTCTGTCCGTCGGCGACAAGAACGAAATTTGAGATATCTTTTACCCAGATCGTTTTGCCATTGCGAGTTATCATGCGATACTCGACGCTCAATGGCTCTCTCGTGGAAATCGTGGTGCTTATGGTTTGCAAAACGCGATCGCGATCTTCTGGATGTACGAAATCGGCCCAACTATTAAAGAAGCCAGCAGACCACTCTTCTGAAGGAACTTCCAGCAATTGTTGCAGTTGCGGGCTGATATAAGCTTGCTCGGTTGTTTCCCCAATTGGAGAGATATAAACAACTCCTGGAATTTGCTCAACCAAGGTGCGATATTTATACTCGGCTTGTTTGAGCTTTTCTTCTGCAAATTTGCGATCGCTAATATCTAATATCACCCCATGCCAAACTTTAGAACCATCTTCGCGGGCTTCGGGTTGAGCTTGGACGCGCAGCCATCTTAGTTTCCCAGAAGGAGCAATGCTGCGCCATTCAGAAGTGAGCGGTTCCAAGTTTTGAAGGGAACGAGTAATTGCCTCTTCAAAGCTGGATCGGTCATCGGGAGAAATTTGGTTTTCGAGGAAATTTCGATCTTTTAGGATCTGCTCCGGCTCGATTTCAAACATATCTCGGCAACCGGGACTGACATATTCAAACTGGGCTGAACCATCGGGGTAGTATCCAAAGGAATAAAGGGTTCCCGGAATGCTAGCCGTCAGGTGTTTGAGCCGACCTTCGCTGAGGCGCAGTGCTTCTTCTGCGCGTTTGCGATCGCTAATATCTTCGACAACGTAGGACAATCTCGGACGACCGTTAGGGCCAATTCCAATCGGGCAAACGCTGGCAGAGAGCCATTTTTGTTCGGTTGGAGTCTCGTGAGGATATTCAAAGCGCACGACAGCTCGATCGTGTAAAGCTTCTCGGTAGCGCTCCATCCACTGTCGTCGGTGTGCTGGTGGCACTCCCATCTCACTTGCGAAGCGATTTTTCATCTGTTCTGGAGTAGTGCCGAAAAACCTCGCTGATGTTAGGTTATCGGAAAGATGCAGAATATCGTCCTCATACAGCTCAACAATCCCCATCAGCATTGAGCCGCTGTCAAAGAAGCTGCGAAGGGTAGATTCGCTCTGCTGTAGCGCTTCTTCTGCGCGTTTGCGATCGCTAATATCTTCGACAATGTAAGACAATTTCGGACGACCCTCAGAGCCAATTGAAATAGGGCAAACGCTGGCAGACAGCCACTTTTGTCCTGTAGGAGTTTCGTGAGCGTATTCAAATCTGACTGGAGCTTGAGTTCTTACAGCTTCCCAGTAGTGGCCCAGCCAAAGTTGCACGAGCCATCGTGGCATTCCAGATTTACCAACGAAGTGATTCTGCATCGCATCAGGGGTGGTACCGAAGAATTGTGCGGTTGCTAGGTTAGCAGATAGATGCAAAAAGTCATCTTCATACAGCTCTACAATGCCCATCATCATGACGCTACTGTTGAAGAAAGCTCGTAGAGTAGATTCGCTCTGCTGCAACGCCGTTTCCATTAGTTTCAGTTCGGTGAGGTTACGCAAACTCACCACTAAACCTGAAATAGTGCCATCTGCTTCAAAATAAGGAGCGTAGGTAGCGCTGAGAAATTTCTCTTCAGCATTGGGATATTTAAACCATAGTTCGTATTGAATGATTTCCCCATTTAAGCATCGGTCGCCTTTTGGCTTGATGTAAGTTTCAAACAGCTCTTTACCCAAAACTTCACTAATAGTACGTCCGAGTATTTCTTCTTGAGAGCGGTTATGCCAATTCAGGTATGCTTGGTTAACAATTTGATAGGTGTAGTTGCGATCGATTAAACAAATTGCATCAGTAGTAGTGGCAACAATCTTTTCGTATCGTCGCAGGTTTTCTTCAGCAAGTTTGCGCTTGGTGATATCTCTTCCTACTGCTTGCAACTCTATTAAGTGACCGTTGCTATCAAATATGCCTCGGTTAGTCCAGTGCGTCCAACGAATTTTTCCGCCAGCAATCACTCGATTTTCAATAGTAACAACTGGATTTTGCCAACTGATTTTATTGACGCATTGAGCCACATATTCCCGGTCTTCCTCAAGCACAACGGGTTCGTAGTCATATCCCACAAGTTCTTCCCGCGTTATGCCAAAAAATTGACAGTAAGCCTCGTTGACATAAGTAAAAGTGCCATCGGGTAATAACCGAGCAATGAGTTCTGTCTGATCTTCAAGAATGCCACGATAACGCGCTTCGCTTTGCCGCAGTGCCTCTTCTGCCTGTTTGCGAGCGGTAATATCAGCGAATGAGCAAACCACTCCGTCAGGAAGAGGTTCGCCCGATCGAAATAAAGGTTGGGTATTAATAGAAATCCAGGTAAAACTACCATCAAGTTTGTGGACTCCCATCACCACGTTCGAGCAAGCTTTGCCCGTTCGCAGCGTCACCATTGCCGGGTGTTCTTCTCCAGGGAAGGGGGAACCGTCTTCGCGCACCGCTCGCCACTTGGGATCGCGAGAAGTTCGCCCCATCATTTGCTTGCGAGACAAGCCCAAAATGCGTTTGGCACTGGCATTACAAGTACGAATCGCACCGTCAGCATCTTGCAAGACAATCCCCTCTGCCATTGCTGCTATTAAAGTACGGTAGCGTTCTTCGCTCTCTTTGAGGGCGGCTTGCGATCGCTTGCGTTCGGTGATGTCCCGCACCAGACATACAACCTCATCGGCACCGCTTTTTACTATGCGCGTTTCGTAACTGTGGACACCATCAGGGGTTTCGAGGTCGTGTTCGTAAAGTTCTAGCGTTCCGGTTTCCGCTACTACCTGAAAACGGTCGAGAAAGTCGGTTTTAATTTGTTCGGGAAGGCAGGTGTCTTGTAGCTTTCTGCCAATTAGCGCTTCGCGCGGCACCTGTAAGGTAGTGTCATTTCCCGCCACATCTAAATAAGTCCCATCTACCTGGTGCCGCACCATCAAATCGGGTATTGCGCTCAAAAGCGCCTGCATTCGTTCTTCGCTTTGCCTGAGTGCAGCTTCTGTCTTCTTGAGTTCGGTAATATCTGTCGAAATACCACACATGGCATAAACATCGCCGTCAGAGTTTTTTAAAGGAACTTTGGTCGCTAAAAAGTAATGAAGCTCTCCATGACGATCGAGTCCTACTTCTTCAAAGCGATGGACAAGGCCGCTGTTTGTGACGAGATAGCTATTTTCTTTGTAAGTTACAGCTAACTCTTCGCTAAAAAACTTGCGATCGTTCGCTCCGATAATTTCAGTTGCGCTACATCCAAAAAGTTCCTCAGTTAAGCGATTGACATAAGTGTAGGTACCGTTCAAATCTTTGATATAAATACAGGCACCTGCATTATCTAGGATGGCTGATAGTTTTGTTTCGCTGCGCCGTAATTGGGTTTCTATGTGCTTGCGCTCCTCAATTTCCTGCTCTAATTGAGCATTTATTTGGGTTAGTGCAGCCGTGCGTTCTTGCACCTGAGTTTCTAAAATTTGGTTGTAATTTTTTAAAAGTTGTTCTGCCTGTTTGCGCTCCGTAATATCGGTAAGGGTGCCGATGTAACCGATAATTTTTCCATCGACATCTTTTTCCGCGATCGCTTGTGCCAATACCCAGATCATGCTGCCATCGCGTCGCTGCAAGCGGATTTCGTAGCAATAGGGAATGCCTTGTTGTATGAAACTATTCCAAGCAGTAATAACGCGATCGCGATCGTCTGGATGTATCGCTGTTACCCAACCCTCATTGATTAATTCTTCTAAAGAAAGTCCGGCCATTTCTAAACAGTGTTCGTTACCGTACACGCAATAGCCTTGAGTATCGTTACGGTATATGCCGACGGGGGCGGTTTTCGCCAAAGTAGCAAAGCGCTGTTCGCTTTCCTGCAATGCTTGTTCTGCTTGTTTGCGTTCGGTGATGTCAGTAACTATTCCAGTAGCAAACCAGTAATCTTCAGATTTGTGCTTTTTAGCCAGCAAAGTGTTAGATAACCAAAGCAAATTGCCATTTTTATGGCGGAATCGATACTCTATAGTGATTTTCCGTCCGGCATAAAAATCTTCCATCGCTGGCAGAACGATTGCCTCAACATCTTTAGGAAGAATTCTAGAGAACCACAGGCTCGGATCGGCGGCGAATTCTTCTCCTTTGTAGCCAAAAATTTCCTCTCCATTTGGGGAATAGTATACGTATTCCCAGACTTTGTCAGGATGAATGTGTGCCGAGGAAATGAAAGCGGCTGTATTATCAAGCACTTCTTTTAGTCTGGCTTCCGACGCTTGCAGGGCAGCTTGTGCTTGTTGGCGATCGCTAATTTCCTGTCGCAATTCTTTATTAGCTGTTGCGAGTAGGGCAGTGCGTTGTCTGACTCTAATTTCTAACTCGTCGCGAGCCTTTTCTAGAGCTGCTTCTGTAACTTTGAGTTCGGTGATATCGCGCGCAACTGCTAAAACCGACTGCACCGAGCCATCACCACCAAACTCAGGCACTACGCGAGAAGCGTAATAATTTAGCCCTGCACCCCCTGGAATTTCGTATTCAATACTTTGCTCGCAACCCGTTTCAAATACCTGCTCAATGGTTGTTTGCCAAAGATTAACTAACGTTTCGGGCGTACCTAATTCGTTAATAGTTTTACCGATAAACGCGGCAGGAGGAATTCCCGATTGCCGTTCAACCGGGGGGTTGATATAGAGATAGCGGCATTCCCGATCCAATCGCATAATAATATCGGGCGCATTTTCTACTAGAGCGCGGAACTCTTGTTCTCGCTGTTGCAGGGCTGCCTCTGCTTTTTTGCGCTCGGTAATATCGATCGCGACTCCGCCAACCAAAACTTGCCCCGATGAACTGGGCAGCGGAAACTTGTAAACCAGAAACTCGCCAATACTGCCGTCCGCGAGGGGAGCCAGTTCAATGGCTTCGATCGTTTGATTGGTTTCTACAACTTTGCGAATATTTTTTAAATATTCCTGCCTAAACTCAGCCGGATAGATGTTGAGGTCTACTTTGCCAACTGAATATTTGGTTGGCAAATTGAACATACGGGCATAGGTTTGGCTGAAGTAGAGAATTTGCCCATTTCTATCCGTAATCCAAGCCGCAGCGGGGCTGTAATTCATAAATGCTTGGAAGCGGGCTTCACTTTCTTTTAAGGCTGTTTCTGCCTGTTTGCGTTCGCGAAGCGCGGCTTGCCGTTCGCTAATGTCGCGCAGAAAAACAGTAAAAACTTTTTCTTCTGGCAATTCCAGTTGAGAAATTGAAGCTTCAGCCGGAAATTCCGTGCCATCTTTACGGCGACCGACAATTTCGCCGCGCCTACCCATCTTCCTTGCTGTTTGGGCAGATTGAGCAAATTGCTCTACGTGCTGGCGATGATTTGCCCCAAAGCGTTCTGGCAAAAGTCGGTCGAGAGTCTGACCGAGCATTTCCTCGGAAGTATAGCCAAAAATCCGTTCTGCGCCCTGGTTATATAGGGTAATGCGTTGGCTGGAGTCTACTGAGATAATTGCCTCATCAGCAATGTCTAGGACTCCAAAGAGGCGTGCTTGAGAGGCTCGCAGTGCTTCCTCTGCGCGATAGCGATCGCTGATATCGCGATCGCAAGCAAAACTGTATTCTTTGCCGTTAAATTCCAGATAATTCAGCGTTATTTCTACGGGAAGAACACTACCATCTTTTTTGGAATGTTGAGAAGTAAATGAAAGTGTTTTTTGCTCTTTAAGTTGTTGCCAATGGTGCGGCCATACCTCAATCGGAAAATTAGGATC
Organism: Microcoleus sp. Pol1C5; assembly: GCF_036701115.1. Classification (NCBI taxonomy): domain Bacteria; kingdom Bacillati; phylum Cyanobacteriota; class Cyanophyceae; order Oscillatoriales; family Microcoleaceae; genus Microcoleus; species Microcoleus sp. Pol1C5. The sequence continues at coordinate 76,316 of NZ_JAUBQE010000038.1, forward strand.
GGCCTCCCAGACGCGCATCGACAGCAACTCTTCGCGAGAATATCCTCTTTGCTCGCAGGCTGTTTGGTTCACCCGCAAAATTCTGGCATCGCGATCGACCCAGGCAAGGCCGAGAGAGGAGTGTTCGAGCGAAAAATCAGCCAGTTGCAGTTGTTCTTCTATTTGCTTGCGTTCGGTAATATCTTCAAATAGATAAAGCCGTCCGAAATAGCGATCGCTATCGTCGCGAATTTGTGTCGAGAAACGACGAATCGTGCGCCCGTCGCTAAAAGGAATTTCATCTTCAACAACGGCTCGATTTTCTTCAGTTTGCAGCAGTTTGCAGGATTCGGCAAAAGCCGGAACATCTGCAACGGCAGGCAAACAGTCAGGAATGATATCGTTGTTTTTCAGTTGACCCTGCTGCATCTGTTCCTCTAGGTGTTCGATGCCCCAGATTTTGCAGAAGCGGTGATTGAAATAGAGAATGGCATCGCTACGGTTATCTACAACAAAAAAAGCGAGTGGCGAAGCATCGGTCATTGCACGCAGCAACGTTTCTTTCCAACGCAGTTCTTCTTCAGTTCGCTTGCGTTCTGCTATATCGGTAGAAGAACCCACCATTCTCACCGGATTGCCACTGTCATCCCAGAGTGCCTGACCGCGATCGAGAATCCATTTATAAGTTCCGTCCTTACATAAAACGCGGTGTTCGGTTTCGTAAAAAGGAGTTTTTTTAGCAAAGTGATTTTGGATTGTTTCCATCACCCAGGCAAAATCGTCTGGATGGACTCGTTTAGCCCATTCATCTAAATGGTGGGAAATTTCGCGATCCTCGTAACCCAGTATTTCCTTCCATCGCGCTGAGAAAAAGACTTCTTTCGTTCCGACATTCCAATCCCAAATTCCATCATTGTTACCCCGCAACGCTAACTGCCAGCGTTCTTCACTTTCTCTCAAAGCGTTTTCAACTCGCTTGCGTTCGGTGATATCCATGCTGACACCGAGTAAGCGAGTTCGCGCATCGCGATCTACTAAAGGCGTTAAGGTGGTGAGAAAGCAACAAATCTGTTCTCCAAAAGGAAGATTCTCCTCATAAGAGATTGTTTTACCTTGCTGCAAACAGTCATAGTAATGCGCCCGAATCGTAGCCGCTGTCTCAATGTCCCACAGTTCGTCCAGCCGTTTACCAATCCAATTCTCGGTCAAAGTTCCACTTGAGGATTCAATGGCTCGATTCATGCTGACAACTTGAAATTCGCCATCCTCAAGCTGTTCCACCACCCAAAGGGTGTCTGTCACGGAGTTATAAATGTTGCTTAAAAACTGCTCTCGCTCTTGAAGTGCTGCTTGTGCAATTTTGCGCTCTCCAATCTCGCGCTCTAATTCTCGGTTAGCTGCCTCCATCTCTGCGGGACTCCGGAGCGCTAATGCTTGTGGCACTAATGGCACCAGCTCTATCGCTGTTAATACAGAAACGAACGCGGTTATGGCTTTAAGGCAACCACTCAGCCAATAAGTGGGATGCCATAGCGTCCAAATCTCCATCAAGTGAGTGGTACCACAAGCGACGATGAAGGCGCTAAATAGCAGAAATATCCAGGAGTAGGGTAAATCTCGTCGCTTACGAACAAAATAGAGCAGCGTTATCGGGATTGAATAATAAGCCAGGGCAATCAGCAAGTCGGAAACAATATGAAGCCCCACTAGCCCTGGCTTCCAGAGATAGCAATGCCCGTGGGGGATAAACGGTGCTATAGCAAAAAGGTTTTTCCAAAGTTCCAGCATTTTCTTCTAACTGCAATAACGACTTTTGCGATTGCCCAGGGAGGGTGACAACCCGCCTGAAATCTTTATGGAGTAAAGATTTTGCCCACTTATATCCATTTAATATGAAGCTGCATAGAACAATAGTCCGGACAGTTTTTGGAACGATATTAAAAGCCTTACAGGGCAAGCATCATAGAAAACTCGAATTAAATGCAAGTCAGGGGGTAGAGGTGACATTGATTTAATCTGGACTTCCCCCGTACAAATGTAATAAAATATCTAAAACCTTTACCAATTATAGGTTTCAATTGTTGAGTGAAAAA
>NZ_JAUBQE010000114.1:0-4884 GCF_036701115.1 Microcoleus sp. Pol1C5
CCTCGATTGTACCGCCGTGTTTCTCAACTACAATCTGCCGTGCTATCGCCAATCCCAATCCCGTGCCTTTACCCACATCTTTAGTTGTAAATAAGTGGTCAAATATCTGACCTTTTATCTCCTCTGATATCCCTATCCCGTTGTCAGAAAGGCGAATATTTACCCACTCCTTAGACTTCATTTCTGTCCGAATTGTGATGCAATTGCCTGGGGCTTTAGTCTTCTCTAAACTCCGTTCCCGATTTGATTCTTCCAGTGCATCAATGGCATTAGCCAATATATTCATAAACACCTGATTCAACTGTCCGGGGAAGCATTCCACTGAAGGCAAGTTCCCGTACTCTTTCACAACTTCAATCGCTGGACGCTGTTCGTTCGCTTTCAATCTGTGTTTGAGAATCAAAATCGTACTGTTAATTCCGTCATGAATATTGAAAGGAACTTTGTAATCTTTGTCGGTTCGGGAGAAGATACGAAGACTGGTGCTGATACCTTGAATGCGATCGCACCCGATTTGCATCGAATTCAACATTTTTGGTAAATCTTCTAAGAGATATTGGATATCGCTCTCTTCAGCTTTTTCTTCAATTTCCTCACCTGGATAGGGAAATTTTTCTTGATAGAGTTGCAAGTATTCTGTAATATCTTTGACGGCGGCGATCGCCTCATGAATATTGCCAGAAATAAATCCAACGGGATTATTAATTTCATGGGCAACCCCGGCCACTAAATTCCCCAAAGCCGACATTTTTTCGCTCTGCACTAATTGCAGTTGAGATTGTTCCACCTGGTGGGCGTAGTCCTGGGCTTGCTGATACAATCGCGCATTTTCTAGGGAAATGGCAGCCTGAGTGCAGAGGAAGTTGAGGACGAGGAGACGATCGCGAGTAAACACTCCTTTTGTCGAGCTATGTTCCAGATAAAGTATCGCAACTAAGTTCCCGCGATCGAGAATCGGAGTACATAGCATACTTTGAGAGTGATACTGGAGCGTACAGTCATTCATTAAACCCGGAATATCGGTCTTGCCACCTTCAATAACCACAGTTTCCAGGGTGTGTTTGACATAATAAACCAGCTTGAGCGGAATCACTGCCGAGCCATCTAGAGGTTGGGTTTGCAGCAGGGTTGTGGGTAACTGGCTATCTAGATTAATGTGAGTTATTGCCCGGATTTGCCATTCATCCTGATGGGGGAGTAGCAAAGCACAAGTTTCGGCGCCCGAAGTTTTCAAAATAATTTGGTTGAGGGTGTCGAGCAATTCATCAAGCTGAATTTTACTGGATAAAGCTTGAGCAGCTTGCACAATAGATGCGAAATCTAAAGCATCGGAAATACTGGTGCTGCTATTACTGGAAGTCTGCGAAGAGTGGCTAATCGTTGCTAGCGTCTCTAGAGGATTAAAGCGAAGTTTGGGCTGATTCAGGATGGGATGAAGTAATTGGGGATACCTTTTTTCTAAGTTTTCAACCTTCGCTAGTGCTCCCCAACGGGCATAACAGTAATACGCTTCCTGCATATAGCTGGCGGCAACTTTTTCTTTGCCCCACTCCCAGTAGAATTTGGCGGCGAGTTCGTTAGCTAATCCTTCCTCTTGGATAAAACCGTTTTCCTTGGCTCCTTTAATTGCTAGATCGTAAAATTCTAGAGCTTCTGTTTTGCGAGCAAGAACGCGATTTTTTTCGGCTTCAACTAAATGATATTTGTGCAAGTAATTCATGGGGCCATAATCTGCCCAGTCTTTGAGCTTGGCTTGATTTTCTTCCATTCGCTGCCATCGCGGCTCGGACTGGGAAATCGATTCACCAGGAGTGGCCAGCAGGTTCAGAGAATCATAGAAGTAGAAGATCGGTTCAACAATACTTCCCATCCCTCCAGCCAAATAGTGTCGCGTTTGAGCAGCATCGTGTTCTGCTTTAGCAAAGTCTTCCAACCAGTAATTCAATGTGAATCGATACAAGTAGAAGAAGGATAGTCGGTAAAAATCGACTTTTGCCTGAGCCAGGACTTCTTCTTCATAGTCATCCTGGCGTAAGGGAATTTCTTCCTCTGACTGACCCAAGAGAATTTGAGCCGCCTGCAAGTACGCCAACACACAGTTTGCTGCTGTGACTTGGTGGAGGTCGCATAACTGTTGGTAATAGGCGCGAATTTGCGGTTCGAGTTCAGCCAGGGGTTGACCGTACCAATAAGCATTGAAACAGTACAACTGGGCGTCGTAGCCCATAAATTCGAGATTGCCTGTTTCTAATCCAGCTTGATAGCCATCGAGAAGAATGGGCAGCGTTTCTTGCAAATGGATCGTCCAAGAACCCACATAGGCCCCCATTAACATGGCGGTTGCGGCTCGAATGTTTTTGGCATCGGGTTCTAAGGCGAGTTGGTATCCTAATTGCCCAAACTGAGGCACCATTGTCATGTCGCCCCACAGCATCCTCAGTTGGAAGGCGTAACCCACGTAGCAAAAAGCGGAAACCGGACTATTGCCAAATTGGATGGACAACTTGGCCTGGAGCGCTACGACTAGGAAATAAAGCTTTGTTCCTGACATATAACAGACGGGTGTCAGCCGAGCCGCATTTTGCATAATGGCTAATTGCTGGGGATCGGTCATTTTCGGCAGATGAAAGAATGACTCAATGGAGCGACCCTCAATTAAGGCATCAATTTCTTGCTTCACCTGCCGAATATCGTCTAGGGTTGGCTCATCTGGTAGGTTTACGCCTAACATTTGGAAGACTGATTGACCGATCGCGATCGCCTCGACAAATTTATTGTGGGCTACCAATGCCTGGATTTTGACTTGGTAAACTTGCACCTGTTCTAAAGGTGTTTTCGCACGATCGATCACCGCTTCAATCCAGTGGTGCATCTGCTCAAAATCGCCGGCTAAGAAAGCCACCTCGGCAGCTAAGTCGTGCAGGGATAGGGTCATTTCGTAATGCCGTTCCCAAGCGTCTGTTCCCAGCAGTTGCAGCCCCACTGTGGCATATTCGCGGGCTGCTTGATAGGCAGTTGCCGATCTCGCTTTGCGGCAAGCAATCAGGTTGAGTTGGGCGAGTTCCTCCCTTTCCTGTTGTTCTACAACCAGCGTCGTGCCGTAGTTCAACTGATTGACTAATTCAAAAATGCGTTCTTCTCTGGCTTCTGCTGAAATTTGTTGCAGCAGCAGTTGCCCGATTTGATAATGGGCGATCGCGCGTTCTGCTTCCGGAATCAAAGAATAAGCGGCTTGTTGGACGCGATCGTGCAAGAAGCGATAGGCAACGGTTTGAGAAGTACCTCGATCGATCTTTTCTTCTTCCCCTACATAAAATTTATAAATCTCACTCTGAGGTAAAACAAAACCTTCCTGTAAAGTTTTCCACAAAGCCGTTGCCGTTCCCGTCTCCGAGATTTCCGAAACAATTGCTAATGTTGTCAGATCGAACTGATTGCCAATGCAAGCTGCTAATTTTAAAACATCCTGACTTTCAACTGGCAATTTCTGTAACTGCTGCGCCATGAATTCAACTACATCATCCGTCAGTGCTGCTTCGGTAATTTTGCTAATATCGCACTGCCAATATCCTGCTTTAATATCAAAAAAAATCAATTCATCTTGATGCAATGCCTTGAGAAACTGCGTCGCAAAAAATGGGTTTCCTTTTGTCTTCTGATACACCAACTCAGTCAGCGGTTCTGCTAAGTTAGGAGAACAATTCAGCGTATCTGCTACTAATTGATTCAAACTGGTTCGAGCCAGAGGTGCTAGTGTAATGGTATTGACTATTGCCCCGATTTTTGTGACTTCATCTAAAGTCAACATTAAGGGATGGGCAGCGGAAACTTCATTGTCTCGATAGGCTCCAATTAGTAGCAGGTGACTGGACTGGGATTCACCTATGAGCAACTGCATCAACTTTAAAGATGCCGAATCAGCCCACTGCAAATCATCCAGAAACATCACTAAGGGATGCTCTTTTGTGGTAAAAACAGAGATAAATTTTTGGAACAGCAAATTGAACCGATTTTGAGCAGCCATCCCTGACAATTCTGGGGCTGGGGGTTGTTGTCCGAGAATCCGTTCTAGTTCGGGAATTACTTCAATAATGACTTGTCCGTTGTCACCAAGGGCTGCTAAAATTTTGGTTTTCCATGCTTGGAGTTGGAGATCGCTTTCACTGAGCAATTGTGTCATTAAATCGCGGAATGCTTGCACAAATGCCGAAAAGGGAATATTGCGATTGAACTGGTCAAATTTACCTTTAATGAAATAGCCATGCTGTCGGACAATGGGTTTTTGAACTTCATTAACCACAACGGTTTTTCCTATGCCGGAAAAGCCTGCAACGAGCATCATTTCGCTGTTGCCTTCTGCTACTCGTTCAAAAGCTTCTAAAAGTTGCTGTATTTCTCGTTCTCGACCGTAGAGTTTTTCGGGAATCAGGAAGCGATCGCATATATCTCGCGTTCCTAACTCAAATGTTTCAATCTTTCCAGTTTCTTGGTACTGCTGCAAACACCGTTCTAAGTCATACTTCAATCCCAAGGCACTTTGATAGCGTTTTTCGGCATTTTTTGCCATCAGCTTTATGACAATATCCGAAATCACCTGCGGGATTTCTTGGCTATTTATTGCAGGAGGTTGTTTGGCAATATGGCAGTGAACCAACTCCATGGGGTCGTCACATTCAAATGGCAGTTTTCCTGTCAGCAGTTCGTAAAATGTCGCTCCCAGAGAATAAAAGTCGGTGCGGTAGTCGATGCCTCGGTTCATTCTTCCGGTTTGTTCGGGAGAAATATAGGCGAGGGTTCCTTCTAAGATGTTGGGATTTTGAATTTCTTGAGTTTCTCTCGGCAGTAGGGAGGCGATGCTAAAGTCTATGAGTTTAATTTGTTTAG